>CACXHG010000243.1 GCA_902767355.1 uncultured Bacteroidia bacterium | reverse complement strand
GCTCAAACCGGCTCTGGCGCGCGGCGAAATACAGTGCATAGGCGCCACCACGCTCGACGAATACCGCCAGGTGATAGAAAAGGACGGGGCCCTGGAGCGCCGCTTCCAGAAGATATTGGTGGAGCCCACCGACTTTGAGCAGACTCTCGAAATCCTGCAGGCCCTGAAGCCAAAATACGAGGCCCATCACAATGTGAAATATACAGACGAGGCAATTAAGGCCTGCGTCACCCTCTCCAGCCGCTACATCACCGACCGCATGCAGCCCGACAAGGCCATAGATGTGATGGACGAGGCCGGAGCGCGGCAGAATGCAGAGATCCAGTCGCTGGACGTCAAAGCGGAAGCAGATGGCTCAGAACTTGAAACCATCCGCACCCAAAAACGTGAGGCCGCCGCAAGGGGCGATTTCAAGGAAGCTGCCGCCCTCAAAGAGAAGGAGGATGCCCTGCTGCAGGAAGCGGACAGGCAAGCCGCCAAAGAGGCGAACGATGCCGTCAAGATTCTCAAAGAAGATGACATTGCCACCGTGGTGTCCATGATGACCAACATCCCCGTGCACCGCGTGAGCGCCACCGAAGGCGAGCGCTTGCTCACCATGGGGGCCAATCTCAAGAAGCAGATAATCGGCCAGGACGATGCCATAGAGGCAGTGGTGCGGGCCATACAGCGCAACCGCGCCGGCCTGCGCGACCCCGGCAAACCTGTCGGCAGCTTTATCTTCCTGGGGCCCACCGGAGTGGGCAAGACCTATCTTGCAAAGAAGATCGCCGAATATATGTTCGACAGCGAAGACAATCTCATACGCATAGATATGAGCGAATATATGGAGAAGTTCTCCGTGAGTTCGCTCATCGGTGCGCCTCCGGGCTATGTCGGCTACGACCAGGGCGGCCAGCTGAGCGAGCAGGTGCGTCGCAAGCCATACAGCGTGGTGCTTTTCGATGAGATCGAGAAGGCGCATCAGGATGTTTTCAACCTGCTGCTGCAGGTGCTGGACGAAGGCCGTCTGACCGATGCCGCCGGCCGTCACATAGATTTCCGCAACACCATCCTCATCATGACTTCCAATATCGGAAGCAAGCAGGTGAGCGAGCTGGGCGAGGGCATAGGTTTTCGCAGTTCCACCGACGACAGCGCCAAGCGCAAGAATATCATTATCGAGAAGGCCTTGCGGCGCAAGTTCTCTCCGGAATTCCTGAACCGCATAGACGACCGCATCCTGTTCAATTCGCTTACCCGGGAAGATGTGGAGAAGATCCTGGACATAGAGCTGGACAAGTTCCACAAGCGCATCGGCCAGATGGGCTTCAAGGTTAAAATCACAGATGAGACCCGCGCCAAGATACTGGACGAAGGCTACGACCCCGAATACGGTGCCCGCCCGCTCAAGCGCGCCATCCAGAAATACGTCGAGGATCCCATCGCCGAAAAAATCGTGGCCGGCAAGAAACCCTCCAAGTGTTGATGGGGATAACTCCGTTTAGCGCCCGCGTTCCGTGCTCAAAACAAGCTTTGCTCCGGGCCTCGTGGCTCGTCGCACGTGTTCCCTGCGCAAACTTGTTTTTCGCCCGGGCGGGCGCTAAACCAGATTCAGGAAATCAGCGACAGGAATACCTTGCAGAACTGTGACCAGGAGAATAGCTGCTTCTGGGCTTTAATGCCGGCGGAAAAGTCTGGGCGCAGGGCGTAGTAATGCGCTATGGCAACGGCTATTGACTCCGGATTGGGATCCACCACATAGCCGCATTTGCCGTCCGGGACGATCTCCGGCAGGCCGCCTACGGATGTGACTACCATAGGCTTTTCGAAGTGATAGGCAATCTGGGTGATGCCGCTCTGGGTGGCAGTCCTGTAGGGCTGCACCACCAGGTCCGCTACATTGAAAAAGTGCCGCACCCTGGCATCGGGTATGAACTCCGGGAACCAGTGTATGCGCCCCGTCAGGCCCAACTCATTTTCCAGGGAGTAATACTTTTCACTGTTGCCATAGAATTCGCCGGCCACGATCAGCTCGGCAGAGGAGTCTTTCAGGCTCTCGCTTGCCATTGCTTCCAGCAGCAGGTCCAGCCCTTTGTAGTCCCTTATCAGGCCGAAGAAAAGATAGTAGTCTTTTGCAGGGTCGAGTCCCAGGGCCGCAGCCGCCGCCTCTTTGCTTTCGGGCGCGCCATAGTGGTCGTAGAGCGGGTGAGGGGAGCATGCCACGGGCTTGGAATTGTCAAACATCCCGAGCTCTTCCACCACCGACTGCGACATGGCCATCAAAGCATCCGCGCTGCGCACGAAATAGCGTGCAAACACCTTGTCGCCCGGCTTGTGGTCGTGCGGGACGATGTTGTCTACCAGCGCGACCACCCTGATGCCCCTGCGCCGCAGGTAGCGGCCGATACAGCCCAGACTCGGGCCGAAATACGGCATCCAGAAGCGCAGCATCACCGCATCCGGCTTTTCGCGGGCTATACGACGGGCGGTCGACATCCAGCTGAGCGGGTTCACGCTGCTGAGCGAGCGCACGATGTCCAGCCCTTCCGGGGCGGGGTCGCTGCTGAACTGCGTCTTTCCGGGAAACAGGAAAGACGGATACTGAAGCGTGAAGGTGAATATCTTCACCTGGTGACCCTGGGAAATGAGTTCGCGGGCAAGCCGCTCGTTGAAAGTGGCTATGCCGCCCCGGTAGGGATATGCAGGTCCGACGATAATGATTTTCATAGCCCAAATATAATAAAAGAGGACCACATTGCCGTGATCCTCTTCTATAATTAAACAAGAGTCCGCTTAGAAGCCAAGGCCCAAAACTGCACCGATGGTGAGAGTAGTGAACTGAGGGCCCTTTTTCTCTTCGAACTGATATACCGGGCGATAACGCACATAAACTCCGAGTCCGCCGTAGGAGATTGCACCAAAGAAGCTGTAATTGAGCGACTTGGTCGGAAGGCCCTTGGCTTTGTACTTGGAAGTGCCCTCGTCGGTGACAACCTTGTTCTTGACAGTTGCGGGAAGGTTGTACTCACCGGCGGCACCCAGCCTGAATGCAGCCTTGCCGGCAGCAAACTCGAGGCTCAGAGGGATGGAGAAAGTGTGAACGTTGAGGCGGGAATACTTGACGCCCTTGTAGTTCTCTGAAGATCTGATCCACACGCTGCCGTTGTCCTCTGCACCCCAGAGATGATTCTTGTCCAGACGATACTGGTCCAGGTCGTAGTCTACGCCGAGGTTGATGCTCATCCAGGAAGCGGGACGGACTGCAAGCTCCATGATATTCACGAAGAACTCGCTGTTGAATGCATTCTGCTCATCCCTCATGTCCTGTGACTTCAGATGATAGCCATAGCCAAGATAGCTGACAGGCCTTACCACGAACACCTTGTTGCCGTAGGATACGTTGATATCCTCGCTGAACTTTACTTGCTGCTGGGCAGAAAGGCCAAAGCTGACTGCCAGAAGAGCGATAATGCTTACAAAAAACTTTTTCATTTCTCTAATATTAGTTGTTTTATACGTTGCCGCTTCAATTGGGCGGCAAAGGTATAAAAAATCACTGATTAAGCAACATCGGCGCGAGCCATGGC
>CACXHG010000242.1 GCA_902767355.1 uncultured Bacteroidia bacterium | reverse complement strand
TATTACAACGCCCTCGACTGGTTCAGCTACGACGCCAAGTTCCGTACCCTGGCAACTCAGCCGGAAATAAGATATTGGCTCAAGGGCGGTCTGCGCGGCCTGTTTTTCAATGTCCACGCCACATTCGGATGGTATAATGTCGCCTGGGGCGGAGACTACCGCTATCAGGACCACGCCGGCAAGAGCCCCGCTTTCGGCGGCGGCATAGGCATAGGCTACAAAGTCGCCCTGGGCAATGGACCCTGGGGGCTGGAGTTAGGCCTGGGCGGAGGTTTTTTGCCGCTGCACTACGACTATTACTACAATATCCGTGGCGGCCGTATAGCCGGCGAGGACAGCCGCAAATATTTTGGTCCGGACCAGGCGTTTGTCTCCCTCACCTATTCTTTCGGTAAATCTAAAAAGACTGAACTATGATGCGCCGCAACTTCTTACTATTCATTTGCGCACTCGCTTTGGGCTGCCTGGCGGGTTGCAGCGTGCACGAATTTACCGAAAGCGGCGAGCAGGGGGCTTCTGTGGCTCTCTCGCTGGAGATTCGCATAGACGACGTCCTGCTGCAGCAGCACGACATCCGCTATGCCACCAAGGCTACGGAAACCGCTGCCCGCTACATAGTCCGTTTCTATCCGGTTCTGATGGAGGGTTTCTCTACCAAAGCCGCCTTCGAGTTTACCATGACCGAGGCAGACCTCAGGGACAGGACCTACTCACTACCCGTCGCCCCGATGGATTATCACATTGAAGTATGGGCCGACTGGATCAGCGGCGCCACAGACTTCTACGACACCGCCGACTTCGGCTCCATAGAAGTGTCCACCAAGCCCTATGCGGGCGCAGAAGAACTCCGGGACGCCTACTGCGGCAGCCTGGACCTCGATTTAAGTCCCTACCATTCCGCACACAGCATAGCCACGGCCTCAGTCACCCTGCACCGGCCGCTGGCCCGCCTGCGCTTCCTGTCTACCGACAAGGATGACTTCCTGCGCTACTGGGCTTCTCAGCTGGCCATTCTGGACGGCACGAACGTCAAGGATCCTGACGCTATCGACCTTGGCTCCTTCAGAGTGGTTGTGACTTATCCCCAATATATGCCCAGCGTGTACAATCTGCACGATGGCACCGTAGTCGATTCCGCCACCGGCGTGAGCTTCGAAACCGGGATAAGGGAGCTGGCGGACGGCAATCTGGAGCTGGCCTGGGACTGGGTGTTCGTCTATGGCGACGACGCTTCCGTGGTGGTAAACATCTCTGTCTTTGACGACAAGGGCCGCCCTGTTGTCAGCCTGGACGATATTCAGGTGCCCCTGACACCCGGCGCAAGCACCACCGTCACCGGCGAGCTGCTTTCAAGCCATATCGACAGCGGCATACACATCGACCCGTCTTTCGACGGCGAGACCATAATAGAAATTTAACGCGCAAGGTGATATGAAACATTCGAATCTAATACTGGTCATTTGCGCGATTGCGCTGTTTGCATCTTCCTGCCAGAAGGACACCCTTCCCCAGCAGGAAGTGAGCGTCTCTTTCAATATAGGTATGCCGCAGACCAAGGCCCTTGGCGACGGCGCTGCCGCCACCCTTCTGAGCGTGCGGGTGTTCGACGCCTCCGGAGCCTATCTCTTCGAGCAGACCGCCGTGCGCGACGCCGCCGGCTGGGATGTGAACCTCAAGCTTGTCCCGGGCACCTACTCTTTCTCTTTCTGGGCGTCGAGCCCCGATGCCGACGCGTATCTCTTCGAGAATGAATTCATGACCCTCAGCTACCCCCGGATGGACATGAACTCGGATGCGGAGGATGCCTTCTGGACCAGCCTGAAGGACTGCGAAGTGACCGCTTCCTTTACAAGGAGCATTACGCTCAAGCGCCCCTTCGCCCTGCTGCAACTTGTCACGGACGACTTCATTGACGAACCGCTTGAAGGCGCCACATCCGCCTTTACCATCACCGGAGCCATTCCCACCAGGATGAATCTCATCACCGGAGAAATGGACCAGATGGCGCGTAAGGCCATATTTGCTCCCGCGCCCATTAGCGACTACACCGCCGGGCGCCGGACAATAGCCGCCTATGCCTATGTACTGGCACCCAAAGAAGGCCTAAGCGCCACCGAAGTATCTTACAGCATCACCCTCTCCGACGGGCGCAACATCGAAGGAAGCGCCGCCGATGTGCCCCTGACGATGAATCACCGCACAACCCTCAGCGACAATTAATATTACCAATTTATGTATATGAAACGTTTATCTCTTCTGATCTCATTCGTTGCAGCCCTGGCCCTTGCGGCAGGTTGCAACAAGAGCGAGCCCTCCAAACTTGACGAGGGTATCTCGGCTACATTCAATGTCACCCTTCCCGGCGAAATTGCCACCAAGGCCATCAGCGACGGCACCGGTGCCAACGAACTCCTGTTCAAGGTATTTGACGCCGAAGGACGTCACCTTCAAGCCCTGGACCAGACTGTTGCCGTTTCCGGCAAAAAGGCCACCGTCACCACCAACCTGGTGCGCGGCGTATCGTATAACTTTATATTCTGGGCGCAGAAACGCGGCCAGTACAGCATCACCGAAAAGAACGGCCGTCAGGTGGTGGAGATTTCTGCCAACAAACTGCCTTCCATGATGAACAGCGATGCATGGGATGCATTTTATGCCACCAAGAGCGTAGCTGCCCAGGAAGCTGACTTCAGCGCCGATGTCACCCTGTATCGCCCGTTCGCACAGCTGAACGTGGGCGCCAGCGCAGAGGATATCGCAGTTGCCCAGGCCAATAAGGTGGATCTTGGCAGCAATCTCAAGACAGCGTTTACCATAGGCGGCGTCAAGAACGTCCTCGATCTTGTCAGCGGCGAAGTTTCCGGCTCCGAAAAGGTTACCTACACGGCTGCTGTCGCTCCTTCCGACAATATCTCCACCAAGGACGGCAAGACTTACCGCCGCATTGCCATGGTGTATGTGCTTGCAGCGCCGCAGAGCGCCACAAGCGCCGTCACATTGAACGTTCAGAGCAAGCAAAACGGCAGCGTCGATCTTGCTTTTGCTCGCGAAGTGCCCAACGTGCCCCTGCGCCGCAACCACCGCACCAATATCGTGGGTGAGATCTTCTCTCTGAACGGCACTTTCAACGTGCTCGTGGACGAGCGCTTCGACCAGCCCGACACAGAT
>CACXHG010000241.1 GCA_902767355.1 uncultured Bacteroidia bacterium | reverse complement strand
TTGGCCTTGCCCATCATCTCCACGATCTGGGGATAGCTGTAGTCCTTGCCCTGTTCTTTCCAACCCACGCGGCACTGCTCCAGCAGCCACATTCCGGTCACATTCTTCAGGAAACGGATGGTGCCGTCTATGCCGCCCTCGTTGGTATAATTCTCTTTAAAAGACTCTTCTCCGATAATCGGCTCATAGGCCTCTATGCCGATGAGCGACCAGGTGCCGGACGACAGATAGGCAAAATTCTTGGTGGTTGCGGGAACCGCAGCCACGGCACTGCCGGTGTCGTGGCCGGCAACGGCAATCACTTTCACAGGGCCCAGGCCGGTCTCCTTGGCAAGATCCGCCGTGAGAGGGCCCACGACGTGACCGGGCATGACAATCTCCGGGAACAACTTGGGGCTGATGCCGGCGGCTTCGAGCAGGCCCTCGTCTATCTTCTTGTCGTAGGGATTCAGGAACTGCGAGGTGGACAGGATGGTGTATTCGCACACCATATTGCCGGTGAGCAGATAAGAGAGCGCATCCGGCAGGAAGAGTATCTTGTCGGCCGCCTCGAGCGAAGAATTGCCCTCGCGGCGCAGGGTAAACAGCTGGAACAGGGTATTGAAGTTCATGAACTGGATACCCGTGCGGCGATAGACTTCGTTTTTGGGGACAATCTTGAAATACTCCTCCATCATACCCTCGGTATAGGTGTCGCGGTATGCGCGGGGCTGCGAGAGGATGTGCCCGTCGCGCCCGATGCACACTACATCCACGCCCCAGGTATCGATACCGATAGAGGACACTTCGACTCCGCTGGAGCCGATTTTCTTGAGGCCCTTGCGGATTTCGTCGAAAAGGTAATACAGATTGCAGTAAGTGCGGCCGGCAATCGTAGAAAAGCCGTTGGGAAAACGGTGAACCTCTTCCAGAGAGAGTTTGCCGCCGTCCAAAGTGGCGAGCACTACCCTTCCGCTGGTCGCACCCAAATCGATACTGATTGAGTTAAATGCCATATATAATGCTTATTAGAATCCAATCTCCAAAGTTACAAAAAATGGATTTAAAATTCAATACGCAACCCGTCGAAAGCCGGCTCAACGCCCTCCGGAAGCAGTTTTTGGAGACTGGTGTGGATGGGCAGCTGGTGCGAAAGATGCGTCAGGAAAGAGCGCTTTGCGCCCACCTTGGCAATCACCTCGAGGGCCTCGCCCAGCGTGAAATGGGAAATGTGCTTTTCGAAGCGGATGGCGTTCACCACAAAGCAATCCACGCCCTTGAATTTTTCCAGTTCGGACTCGTCTATGGCACTGGCGTCGGTCAGGTAGCCGAATTTCCCAAAGCGGAACCCCAGCACTGGAAGTTTGTAGTGCAGGGCACGCACGGGCACCACCTCTACCCCCTGGACGCAGAACGGCTCATTGGTGATGGTGTGCAACTCATACTGCGGCGCCCCGGGATAGGGATGCTCGTCGAAGGCATAGCTGTATTCCTTGCGGAGCGACTGTTGCACATATTCTTCGCAGTAGATCGGGAAGGCACGCCTTTCGAAATAGTTGAAACTGCGCACGTCGTCCAGCCCGCCGGTGTGGTCCTTATGATTGTGTGTCAGCAGGATGGCGTCTATGTGGGAAATATTCTCGCGCAGCAGCTGCGTGCGGAAATCCGGGCCGGCATCCACCAGCAGCCGCAAGCCTTCATACTCTACGCAGACAGAGCTGCGCATGCGCTTGTCCTTGGCGTCAGTTGATTTGCACACCGGGCAGGTGCAGCCGAGCATAGGAACTCCGGAAGAAGTACCCGTGCCCAAAAATATCGCTTTATTTGCCATAATTACAATTCTACTTCCACTATCTGGCCCACCAGGGCGGGGTCATAGTCGCGTTCTACCCTGATATAGTTGCGGCTGTAGCCGAACATCTTCCCATTCTTCTCCGTGCTTTCGAAGAGCACCTGCTCGCGCCGGCCGCGGTTGGCGGCGTAGAACTCTGCATGCAGCCTGTCGCATAGCGCCTCCAGAGCCTGCACGCGGGCCGCCTTGACATTCTCGGCCACCTGGCCGCTCATCTGCGCCGCCGGGGTGTCGGCCCTGCGGGAATAGGGGAAGATATGTATGAAGGCCGGCCTGATCTCTTCCAGAAAACGGCGGGTGGTCTCGAAATCGGCATCGCTCTCGCCGGGAAAGCCCACGATTACGTCTATGCCGAAAAACACGTTGTCGATGCGGCTGCGGACATACTCTATCTTGCGGCGGAAGAAATCGGTGTTGTAGCGGCGGTGCATGGCTGCCAGGATACGGTCACAGCCGGACTGCAGCGGAATGTGGAAGTGCGGCAGTATCTTGGTGCCGCCGGCAATCCAGTCCACTATCTCATCTGTCAGCAGGTTGGGCTCGATGGAGGAGATGCGGTAGCGCTCTATGCCCTCCACTTCGCAGAGGGCCTTGAGCAGGTCAAAAAAACTCTCGCCGGTGCTCTTCCCGAAGTCGCCCGTGTTGACACCGGTGATAACGACCTCCTTGAACCCGGCCGCCGCGATATCCCTGGCCTGCTCCACCACCGAAGCTATGGAAGGGTTGCGGCTGTCGCCGCGAGCCAGCGGCACGGTGCAGTATGTGCAGTGGTAGTCGCAGCCGTCCTGCACTTTCAGAAAGGCACGCGTCCGGCCAGTGGTGGAATGGGCCGGGAAATAGTTATGGCTGGAAGCTATGGGCTCCACGAACACCCTCCTGTCCGGCGCCGAGGCGGTGGCGATCTTCACGAGGTCCGCCTTATACTGCGAACCCACCACGGCCCAGACTCCGTCCAATGCAGCCAGCTGCGCTGCCTTTAGTTGCGCCTGGCAGCCGGTCACTATTATCCTGGCTTCGGGCGCGCGGCGGTGCAGGCGGGCGATGAAGTTGCGCCCCTTCTTGTCGGCATGGGCGGTCACCGAGCAGGTGTTCACCACATATATGTCGGCCGGCTCGCTGCAGGGCACAATCCCGTAGCCGGCCGCTTCGAACTCCCTGGCATAGGTAGAAGATTCTGCAAAGGAGAGCTTGCAGCCGAGGGTTTCTATTGCGACGGTTTTCATGGCGTCAGAATCCGAGGGTTACACAGGCGGCCGTCCGGTGTCGGTCCAGCGCATTGTCGGCATAGTCGAAGGGCGGGTCCATCTTGCATATCGTGACACTGGCGCCTTTGATTTCGGGGGCATATTCCCGGACTCTTTTCAGGATGTTGCCGGCCACTTTCTCCAGCAGGTTGGCGGGCGTGGCCATCTCCTGCTTAACTATGTCATACAGTGCAGAATAATCCACAGTATGCTCCAGCGAGTCGCTCTCTGACGCCCGGCGCAAGTCCAGCTCGCAACGCAGGCTCACCTGGTACTGCGTCCCCTGGATGCGCTCCTGCGGAAGGCAGCCGTGGTAGGCTTTGAAGCGCATGTCGCGCAGTTCTATGATTCCGTTGTCTTTCATTCCGAAGCTGATTGTCTTATTTTGCCGAGAGCACGAATACGCAGGGCCGCTTGCCCACCGTCACCGGATTTTGCTTCCATGCGGCCACCGTTCGGGTGCGGATGAAGGCATCCGGCTGGGTAATATTGGCAGCGATGCAGATGCGGGTATCGGCGCCGAGCACCGAGAGCATATCTTCGAGCAGGGCGTCGTTGCGATATGGGGTCTCTATTATTATCTGGGTCTGGCCCGTGCGGCGGGAAAGTTTTTCCAGTTCCGACAGGCGCGCGCGGCGTTCGGCCTGTTTTACAGGCAGATAACCGGTGAAAGCAAAGTTCTGGCCGTTCATGCCGGAACTCATCAGCGCCAGCATCAGCGACGAAGGGCCCACAAAGGGCACCACCTCGATGTCGTGGCGATGGGCGGCCGCAACCAGGATGCTTCCTGGGTCGGCCACCGCCGGCAGCCCGGCTTCGCTGATCAGCCCCACATCATGGCCGTCCTCCAGCAATTTCACATAGCCGGCGGCATCGGCCTCGGCGGTATGCTCGTTAAGCTCATAGAAAGTGAGCGTGTCTATCTTGCCCTTAAGGCCGGCGGCCGAAAGGAAGCGGCGGGCGGTGCGAATCTCTTCCACCACAAAAGTATCCAGAAGCGCGATGCGCTCAAAAAGCGGCGCCGGAAGCACCTCTCGCGGGTCGCCCTCGCCAAGCGGCGACGGTATCAGATATAGTTTGCCTTTCACGAAAGGCGAATTTACGCAACTTTTTCGATTTTGTTCTCTGCTGCGTACCAAAGATAGCCTTCGCTTTGCGAATAACCCATTTCTTCGAGCATGGACACATAGCGGCGCACCTGGGCCGCATAGCCGCCGTGGCGCGAACCGAACTTATAATCCACCACCACTGCGCGGCCATCGGAGATTATCACCCTGTCGGGCCGGTAGCTCTTGCCATCGGTGTCCACTATAGAAACCTCGTTCAGATGCTCGGCATTCGGGGCGAACCAGCCGTACGGCTCCGCCTGAGCCATCATTTCCTGCAGCAAAGCTTCTGTCTCGGCGCTCTGGGCCTGCGGCAGTTCGCCGGAGGCCACGGCAGCCGCGACCGCCGCCGGGATGTCGGCCGCACCGCCTATGGAGGCGAGGATGTCGTGCAGCACTATGCCGCGTGCGCGGGGAGACACTATCTGGTCGGCATCGAAATAATCGCTGCCCCGGTAAACGAGCTCCAGCCTGCTGCGGCCCGGCTGCGTGCCTTCCATGGGGATGGAATCATAGCTGGAAACTGGCATGCGCTCCATAGCCACATCGTCGTCTTTTTCTGCCACATACTCCTTGCGCTCCCCTACCTGCCAGACATTATCCTGGAGCGAATCTTCGAGCAGCGGGTAGAGCATATCCGAGATGCCCTTGCGGTTGCGACTGCGTTTTGCAAACACTATCAGCTCTTTCTCGGCACGCGTAAATGCCACATAGGCCGTGTTGAGGGCGTCCATCTTGTAAAAGAGCGCCTCCCTTTCATAGTCTTCCCTGAAACAGGAGTCGGCGACCTCTTTCCTGAACTCGACAGGCACGAGCCCAGCCCTGAG
>CACXHG010000240.1 GCA_902767355.1 uncultured Bacteroidia bacterium | reverse complement strand
GTGGCCTTGGTAAACTGCCACAAGCCTGCAGCGCCGGCGGTGGACAGGGCCTTGGGGTCCAGATTGCTCTCTATCACCATCAGGTATTTGAGGTCAGAAGGTATGCCGTTGGCCTTGAGAATCGGCAGCACCTGCTCGAAATAGCGCGTCGAGCGCTTGAGCATCAGGCTGGAAGTTGTGTGCATATAAGTAAAACTCATCAGCTCGCGGTCCATACGCTCATAGAGATCGTCGCGGTCGAAAGAGACGGTCTGACCGGCAAATTCTACATATTCCGGCACGCGGGGCGCCTTGGCATGCTGCTCCTGGCAAAAAACGGCGAGCGGCAGCAGCGAGAGGAAAAATATCAGCGTAAACTTTTTCAATGCGTTTAAGATTATTATCAGCGTGTTTCAGAAAGGATATTATAGACAGTCTTGTTGTGGATGACGGTAAGGGCGCCCATGCCGCCTTCGGCTATCATCACCGCCGGCGTAGAGGAGTTGTCCAGGATCATCCAGCTGTCCACCACCGGAATATAGCGCTCCATCAGGTTGATTATGCCCTGACGGTAGCGGCGGCGGATGGTCGGCTCGGATACGTTATGACCGCCGGAAGCGACTCTGAGGGCCACCCTCTGGACTGCCAGCTCGGGAGAGTTGAGCCAGAAATAAATCAGGATCACCATATACCCCAGCGAGCGGGCCTGGTCTATGACCTGCAGCAGCGTGCGCGTGGCCAGGGTCGTCTCCACCCCGAAGTCTGCCCGTCGGTCTATGAGTTCGTTCATCCTCTCCAACATGATGCGGCTGGAGCGGATGGCGACCGAGTCGGGATTTGTGGGGGAAAGCTTCTTGGCTATCTCGTCGGAGTTGACACACTCCTTCAGGCCGAACATCTCGGGCAGTATGGTGTAGGACGCAGTGGTTTTCCCTGCGCCGTTGCACCCCGAGATGATGAATAATTTGGGCATAGCCTGCTTTTAGCAGCCAAATATAGCAAAAAATGCACCGAAATGCTATTTGCGGCTCACTCCATAGCCGAACAGGGCGAAATCGCCCAGGCAAGGGTCGCCGGGAAAGACTTCCGCCAGGGCCTGCGTGATTTCGAGGGCGGTGCGGGCGTCGGCCGCATTGCGCTCTGTAAGAGACATTTCCCTTGCAACGCGGTGTACGTGGACATCCAGCGGTATGATCAGCTGCGCCGGCGAGCTGTTTTCCCACACCCCGAGGTCCACCTTGCCGTCGCAGCGCACCATCCAGCGGCGCAGCATATTTATCTTTTTGTTGGCGGCCTTGGGGTCGCTCTTGCGGCAGTAGATGCGGGTGCGCATCTCGTCCTGGCTGAGCGGCTCTAGACTGTCGTTGGCCAGATAATAATCCCTCAGCGCGGCGCAGATGGCGGCAAACTCGCTCCACATCACAGTGCGGTGCAGGGAGCAGGGCTCGCAGCGATAGCTGCCCTTCATGACATAGTCATAAGGCTTCCACCCCATCTCGTCGAAGGCGCGGCCGCAGTCACGCACTATCATGGCACGGCGGCCCCAGGCCAGATGAGCGGCAATCACCGCCGCCACCTCAACGTCCTTTTTCGAAGCCTCGCCACGGCGCATGAGAGCGGCGAAACGCTTGGGAAAAGCTATCGGATCCTGTTCGAAATAGACGGGATCGTTGTATTTCGCGGCGTATTCCCGCAGGATGGCTGCATTGGGATTCATCTTGTACACTTGCTTTTATCTTTGGTCTGACCGCTGCAATACGGGCAGCTGCCGCAGCCTGCCGACGACGAAGAACATGCGCAGCCGCGCTCCTTCTTGAAGAAGATGCGCCAGATAGCCCACCCGACTACGGCGGCTATGATTGCGTAAGCTATAATCTCCTGCCACATAACGCTATACAATTAAAAGAACGTGATAAACGGCGAACGACACAATCCAGGCCACCGCCGTGGTGTAGAGCACCGTGAACCAGGCCCACTTGCGGCCGGCTTCCCTGTGCACGGCGCTGACGGCGGCGATACAGGGGAAGTATAGCAGCACGAACAGCAGGAACGACCACACCACCGGCCGCGTAAATACCGGCGTGCCGTCTGCGTGAGTGGCATTCTGCAGGTCCTGCACCAGCGAAGTCTCTTCCGTAACCTCCTCTCCATTGGGCGAATAGAGCACTCCGAGCGACGACACCACCACCTCTTTGGCGGCGAAGCCGGTGAGCAGGCTCACGCTCATCTTCCAGTCAAAGCCGAGCGGCGCAAAAGCCGGCTGTATGGCCTTGCCTATCTTGCCGATATAGGAATTGGCGGTCTGCTGGGCGGCCGTCTGACCCTCTTTGGCACGCGGGAAATATCCCAGCGCCCAGATAATGACGCTTGCGGCCAGGATCACGGTGCCCATCTTCTTGAGGTACTGCGCGCTCTTGTCCCACATGTGGCGCAGCACATTGCGGGCGGTTGGAAAACGGTATGGCGGCAGTTCCATCACAAACTGGTCCGAGACATTCTTGAACACCAGCTTGTTCATCAGCAGGGATGTCAGCACAGCCACCAGAATTCCGATCAGATACAGCCCGATGAGCACCAGGGCCTGATTCTTGGCAAAGAACGCCGACACGAACAGCAGGAACACCGGCAGGCGCGCGCTGCAGGACATGAACGGGATGGTGATGATGGTGAGTATGCGGTCCTTGCGGCTCTCCAGCGTGCGGGTGGCCATGATGGCGGGCACTCCGCAGCCGAAGCCTATGATGTATGGGATGAACGATTTCCCGTGCAGGCCTATCCTGTGCATCAGCTTGTCCACTATGAAGGCGACCCTGGCCATATAGCCGCTGTCTTCGAAGAACGATATGAACAGGAACAGGATCAGAATGTTGGGCAGGAACACCAGCACCCCTCCCACTCCGGCAATTATGCCGTCCACCACAAGGTCGCGCAGCATTCCGGCGGGCATGATGGAGCGGACCCAGCCGCCGAGCGCGTCCACCCCGGCCTCGAGCCAGGCCTGGGGATAGGCACCCAGGGCGAAGGTAGCCTTGAACATCAGCCACATCAGAAAGATGAGGATGGGGATGCCGAGCCAGCGGTGGGTCAGCAGCGAATCCAGGGTGTAGGCCTTCTGCTTCTTGTCTGTTTTGGCCGCCGTGTAGGTCTCTTCCAGCGCCCCCTTGATAAAGCCGTATTTGAGGCCGGCGACTATGGTCACGATGTCGTCGTGATACTCTTTTTCGAGCGATTCGCGGGCCTTGTCACTGGATTGTTTTATCTGCTGGTAATTAGGATATTTCTCCAGTGCCTTATGGGTGGCGCCGTCGCCTTCGATGAGTTTGAGGGCCACGTAGCGCCCGTGATAGTTGTCCTTGATTTCAGCGTTGGATTCCACCAGTTTCTTGACCTCGACGATGGCGCGCTCCACGTTGTCGCCGTAATTGATGTGGATATGCTTGGACAGGGGCTCCATGCCGCAGTAAACTGTCACCAGTTCTTCCAGCACGTCGTCTATCCCCTGCCCCGTGCGGGCCACCACCGGCACTATCGGAAATCCGAGCATCTTGGCCAGGCTCTTGTGGTCCAGTTTGTCTCCGCTCGCGGTGAGCTCGTCGTACATGTTGAGCGCCATCACTATGCGCGGGTTCATGTCGATCAGCTGGGTGGTCAGGAACAGGTTGCGCTCCAGATTGCCGGCATCCACAATATTCAGCACGATATCAGGCTTCTGCTGCACGATGTAGTTGCGCACATAAAGCTCTTCCGGAGTATATTCCGTGAGCGAATAGGTGCCCGGCAGATCCACCAGGTCTATGGTATAACCCTTGTGGTAAAAGGTGCCTACCTTGGAATCGACCGTGACGCCGCTGTAGTTGCCCACCTTCTCGTGCAGGCCCGTGGCAAAGTTGAAAAAGGAGGTCTTGCCGCAGTTGGGATTGCCCACCAGCGCGACCGTGATATGCTTGGTGATCTCTTCGACCTCCGAGAGGACGTGGTCTTCTATGGTGCCGGTAAACTGAAAATCGGGGTGAGAGGACTCTTCCAGCGAAACGACCTCTATATTTGAAGCCTCGCTGCGCCTTAGCGAAACGTGGCTGCCCAAAACCTCATACTCTATGGGGTCGCGCAGGGGGGCGTTCTTGAGCACAGAAACGGTCTGACCCTTGATGAAACCCAACTCCATGATCCTGTTGCGGAAGCCGCCGTGGCCGTGGATTTTGGCCACGACACACTTGCTCTTTTCGGGAATGTCGGCCAGCGTCAGGAGCTTCTCTTCTTCCATAATCAGATGGTATTAAAATAACTTGCTAAGTACGGGAAAAATTTCCGAAACACAAAATTTATTTTCATAAGCAAAACATACTATCTTTGCACAAATATTAAATAAAGACGACTATGCAAATCAGCGACAAAAAAGTAGTAAACCTGATATACGAACTTGAGGTAGACGGCAAGATTGCAGACAGCTGCGACGCCTCCCGCCCCCTGGAATTCATTTTCGGCATGGGCTATCTCCTGCCCAAATTCGAAGAGAACATTGCCGGCAAGAGCGTAGGCGACAAATTCGACTTCCGCCTCACTGCGGCAGAAGGCTACGGCGAGCGCGACGAGCGCGCCGTGATAGACCTGCCCAAGCACATCTTCATGCAGGGCGACCGCCTGGCAGAGGAGCTGCTGTTCGAGGGCAACGTGATCCCGATGATGAACGCCGACGGCGGCGTGATGCCCGGCACCGTGGTCAAGGTCGGTGACCAGCACGTGACCATGGACTTCAACCATCAGATGGCCGGCAAGGACCTCCACTTCACCGGAGAGATCACCCTGGTGCGCGAGGCCACCGAAGATGAGCTCAAAAACGGCCTGCACGGCGAGCGCAAGGGCTGTGGTGGCAATTGCGGCGGCGCATGCGGCGAGGGCGAAGACGGCTGCTGCGGCAAGTGCGACTGCTAACGCCAGACAAACGGCCATGGAACAGATCCTCATCAGAATAACCGGCAAGGACCGCAGCGGGCTCACCGCTTCGGTCATGGAGATTCTGGCCCGCTACGATGCCCAGATCCTTGACATGGGTCAGGCGGACATCCACTCTTCCCTCTCGCTGGGCATACTTATCCGTATCGCGGCCGAAAGTTCCGGCCAGGTGATGAAGGAGCTGCTCTTCAAGGCTACCGAACTTGGGGTCGCCATAGGTTTCGAACCGGTCGGCGACGACGAGTACGAAGAGTGGGTCGGCCGTCAGGGCAAGAACCGCTACATCCTCACCATCATAGCCCGCAGCCTGACAGCCAGGCAGATTGCAGCCACGGCAGAGGTCGTGGCCGATTTCGGCCTGAACATCGACTCCATCAAGCGTCTGACCGGCCGCCAGAGCCTGCGCAGCAGCGACCGGGCCGTGCGCAGCTGCATAGAATTCTCCCTGCGCGGCGTGCCCGAAAGCCGCGATGCCCTGCAGGCTGCGCTGATGCGCATATCCAGCGAATACGGCATAGACTTCTCCCTGCAGAAAGACAATATGTTCCGGCGCATGCGCCGCCTGATCTGCTTCGACATGGACTCCACGCTGGTGCAGACAGAATGCATCAACGAGCTGGCAGAGCGGGCCGGCGTAGGCGACAAGGTGAAGGCTATCACCGAGAGCGCCATGCGCGGCGAGATAGATTTCAAGGAGAGCTTCAAACGCCGCGTCGCCCTGCTCAAGGGCCTGGATGTGAGCGTGATGAAGGAGATTGCAGAGAACATGCCCATCACCGAGGGCGTGGACCGGCTGATGGAAGTGCTCAAGCGGGCCGGCTACCGCATCGCCATACTCAGCGGCGGCTTCACCTATTTCGGTGAATATCTCCAGCGCAAATACGGCATCGACTATGTGTATGCCAACGAACTCGAAATCGGCGAGGACGGCAAGCTCACGGGAAACTATGTGGGCGACATTGTGGACGGCAAGCGCAAGGCCGACCTGCTGCGCCTGATAGCCCAGATGGAAAAGGTGAACCTGGAGCAGACCATAGCCGTGGGCGACGGCGCCAACGACCTGCCGATGCTTTCGGCCGCCGGCCTGGGCATCGCCTTCCACGCCAAGCCGCGCGTGGTCGAGAGCGCCCGTCAGAGCATCAACACCATAGGTCTGGACGGCGTGCTCTATTTCCTCGGATTCAAAGACTCATATCTCGGAGACCAGGGCATACTCTAGCCTTCTGCCGCCTATGAACCTGATCCAATTATTCAAGCACATACGGCCCTTCGTCAGGCCGTACAGGCTGCTGGTGATCGTCACCCTCGTGCTCACGCTCGTAGGCAGCGCCATGCAGCAGGTCAACGCCATTGTGCTGGACCGCACGGTGGACGCCATCAACGCCCTCATCGGCACGGACTTCACCTGGGCCTCCGCGGCGCGCATCCTTACGATCATATCCATCGTGCTGCTTGGCAAGGAGATCCTATCGGCGCTAATCACCTTTGCCCAGAACTACTACGGCGAGCGCATGCGCATCTTCGTCTCGCGCGATTTGTCGCAGAGCGTCATAGAGAAGGTCCTCACCTTCCGCATGGCCTACTTTTCTTCAGATGCCAACGCCACCGGCAAGGTACAGGCCCGCATAGACCAGGGCGTGAGCAGCATCTCCCGCACCGTGCAGAACTTTTTCATAGACCTGCTGCCGCTGTTCACCAGCGCCCTGCTGGCGTTGATACTGATGTTCGCGGCCAATGTCTATGTGGGACTTGTGGCGCTGGCCATCGTGCCCATATACTTCTGGATAACCTACCGCCAGGCGCGCCGGCTCAAGGGCTGGCGGCGCGAGATGCGCACCTACATGGAGACCAAGAGCCAGGGCATCAAGAACATAATCGACTCCATCAACGTCATCAAGAGCTTCAACCGCGAGAGCATAGAGGCCGGCAAGCAGCTGGACCTGCAGAACCAGGTCACCGCCAACCAGGTCAAGACCCGCCAGGTGAGCTTCTACTACGCCGGCATCAAGAGTTTCGTCAAGCAGGTGGGCACGGTGCTGGTCATCATTCTCACAGCCTATCTGGTGCTCAGCGGCTATCCCGGCATGAGCATAGGAAAGATCATGTATCACGTGATGCTCTTTTCCAATGTCATCGCCCCCATCACCCAGCTGCAGAGGATATTCGACGATGTGAACGACGCCCTCATCTACGCCGAGGGCTTCTTCTCCATCCTGGATTCCGACAGCGAGGTGGAGCCCAGCGGCAGCTATCGCCCGGAGCGTATCCGCGGCCGTTTCGAGCTCAAGAACGTCGATTTCACCTACCCTAACGGCACCCAGGCCCTGTTCGGCGTGAACATGGTCATAGAGCCCGACAAGATCACCGCCCTGGTGGGTCTGTCCGGCGCCGGCAAGAGCACCATAGTGAATCTGCTGGACAAGTTTTACGAGCCGCAGAGCGGCACCATCACCCTCGACGGCGTGGACCTGCGCGAGTACGACACCAAATTCCTGCGCGACAACATAGGCCTGGTGCTGCAGAAGAACCACATCTTCGACGGCACGATAGAAGAGAACATACTCTACGGCAAGCCCGGCGCTACCCACGAGGAGGTGGTGGAAGCCGCAAAGAAGTCGTATATCTACGACCAGATAATGGCCCTGCCCAAACAGTTCGAGAACAAGGCCAGTGACCTGTCGGGCGGCCAGCAGCAGCGCATTGCCATCGCCCGCATGTTCCTCAAGAACCCGCGCATCATCTTCCTGGACGAGCCCACGGCCAGCCTGGACGCCATCGCCACCG
>CACXHG010000239.1 GCA_902767355.1 uncultured Bacteroidia bacterium | reverse complement strand
GAAAAGATAGTGGAAGAAGCCGCGTGGAGCACGCTCCTTGCCCTCAAGGGCGACGAGGCGACCCGCCTGTGCGGCCGCATCGATATTCCCCAGAATTTCTTTGAATAATATAGAGCAGCCTATGAAACTCTTTTATAGAATAAGTTACTCGATTGACTTGCTGCTTTGCGCAGTATTGATCCTGTCCTGCGGGCCCAGGGAAGAGGCTTCGGAAAAGATTTCCGCCGTGGAGGTGGATCCGCCTGTGGTGAACATAATGGAGGGCGGGCGCCTCTCCCTCAAGGTCAATGTCCAGCCCGAAGGGGCCAGCTGGCTCTATGCCGAATGGTCTTCCAGCGACGAGGCTGTGGCGCAGGTCAACAAGGCCGGGACCCTCAAGGCCATAGCGCCCGGCACAGTCACCGTCACCGCCACGGTGAACGGGGTAAGCGGCAGCTGCAGCGTAACCGTGACCGAGAATGTGACCCCGGTGAGCGGCATCATCCTGAGCGCCACCTCGCTCAATATGGGCAAGGGCACCACCGAGACGCTCACAGCTACAATAGAGCCTGCAGACGCCGCCGACAAGCAGCTGACATGGACTTCTTCCGACAATTCCGTGGCTACGGTGGAGGAGGGCAGGGTTACCGCCCTGAGCGGCGGCGAATGCGACATCACCGCAACCAGCTCTAGCGGCATCTCTGCCGTCTGCCATGTGAAGGTGAGCGCGATACCTGTAGAAGCGCTGGCGTTCTCCAACGGCAGCCCCTTCACGGTTCTGACTGATGCGGGCGAAACCTACACCCTGATAGTGACTTACACTCCGGCCAACACTTCCGAGCGGGAGCTGGTCTGGACATCTTCAGACGAGAGCCTGGCGAGCATCGCCCCTACGGCCGAAGGCCAGGCCATAGTGACTTTTGCCGGCAGCGGGACAGGTCCCGTGACCGTCACGGCCAAGGCCGGCAACCCCGAGCGCACGGCCACCCAGCAGTTCTTCGTGCAGGGCGCCGGACCTCTGGTGAATGTCCCGCAGGAGAAATTCTTTGCCGGCAAGAAGGCCCGTTGGAGCATCAATACGGCCGCTTACCCTTCCGTTTCCAACGTCCGCTGGGAGTCCGGCGGCAAGACGACCGAGGGCCCAGAGGCCAGCTTTGCCCCCGCAGAGGGCGGCGAAAACACCGCCGTCGTGAGTGCCGACTTCGCCGGGCTGCCCATACGCTTTGCACTGAATTACACCGCCAGCGAATGGTTTATCAACCAGGCGCTGGACGGCGCCAACCCCCGCAATACCTATCCCGTGTTCAACAAGGCGGCGACCAGGGCGTACTTCGTGACCCGCGGCGCCCGCCGTCTCTACGAAATCAATCTCGAGGAGGGCTCCGTGGCGATGCTCTACAACTTGAACGACGGCAAGAACGACAATGGCGGCGATATATGCGTTAACCCCGTCAGCGGCGATATCTATTGCTCCAACCAGCAGCATATCTACTGCATCTCGCCCGAGGGGCAGATGCGCTGGGAGATTCCGGTGCCCACCTGCACCTCGGCCTCTTCGATTGCCGGCGGCGGACCCGCCCTGAGCAACGACTGCTCCGTGGTGTTCATTCCGGCTGCGGACAAGCGCGTTATGGCCGTGGATGCCGCAAGCGGCACCATACTGGATTCCTTCTCCTTTGAGACCACCCACATCCAGCTGGCGGTTTACGGCAACGACCAGCTGGTGATGCACTCTACCGTCAAGGACGGCATCGGAGCCATCCGCTTCACTTCCTTCTCCGGCGGCAAGTTCTCAGAGGTCATAGCCATAGATTCTCCGGCCAACGACCCCACCGACATCACCTCGCCCGCCATCAGCCGCGACCAGAAGACCGCCTGGTTCCCCTGCAACGGCGGCAAGATGGTAGTTGTGGACCTGCCCTCCAGGAGTGTGCGCAGCTGCCCTGTCCTGGCAAGAGGTTATCTCCAGGGTATCAGCCTGGTACAGGATGGGGCATGGATGTTCTTCGCTTCCCAGAACCAGTCCCAGGTCAACCGTGCCGACCCCGCCAGCTTCGGCGGCACACCCACGGTGCTGACTCCTTACACCAGCGGCAACGACAGCCATATCAACTTCACTACGGTGGCCAGCGACGCTCAGGGCAACATCTACTTCTTCATAAAGGAAGACGGCGCCGGCAATTCGGTATTCTACCGCCTGGCGGCAGCGCGCAACTGGCAGCCCGAGGTCATAAGCTCCATAGAAAAGCAGAACAACGACCCGCAGGGCTTCTTCAATTTTGGCGGCGGCTATCTGATTGGCGGCGGCGGCCAGAATGTGAACAACCGGCTGCTGGTGCGATGCATCGATGCCGAGCGCAGCGGCTGGTCGGGCCCGGGCGGTGATATATGTGCCACTAAAAATGCCAATTTGGTTTATGGAAACTAGCAAGCAATTCAGAAGAACATTCCTGGCTGTTGCCGTTGCGCTTGTGTTATCATCCGGCACGGCAAAGGCCCAGTATATCTGGCAGTCGGCAAGCAACGAAGCCCTGTATTCCCAGATGCTCTCTTATCTGCGCACCTTCCAGACTGACCTTGTGGGAGAGCCCGCCTATTATATGGCTCAGAATCTGATGATAGAGCTGGAGGCTGCCTACAAGTCCAATCCATACATCTGGATGACGCAGGTACACAATTTCTGCAACAAACTGGAGGCTATGTACCCGCCTTCGCTAAGCCATCCCAAAGTTTCCAAAAACTATGAAGACCGGTACGACAAGCTTCGCCGGGGCATAAGCCGCCTGCGCGACTTCCCGATGCATGAGGTGACATACAACTACGAAACACCTCCTCCCGCCAGCGGCCAGGCCGACGCCTTCACCGCCGCCAACAAGCAGTGGCTGCAGAATAAGAGGGAGGAGTTTTTCCGTTTCCTGCGCGGCCCTCGCCCGGACGGCAACGAACTGCAAGTGGCCAAACTGTACAGTTCGGGCGTGGTGCTCCGAACCAAAGACGCCTGCATCGGCATAGACATCTGCTACGGCGAAGGTTTGTATGACAATCTCTATAAAGAGGAACTGGCAGATATGCTGGATGTTCTCTATGTGACACACGCCCACGGCGACCATTATGACCTGGATCTTTTCAGGATGATGATGGCCAGGGGCAAGCCGGTTGTGGGCCCCTCCACTATGGCCCGGCATTTCACAAAGGATGAGGGCGAGAAGCATTTCTGGAGTGAGAGCCAGCTGGAGCCGCAGCTAATAGGAGGCGTGGCAACTACCCAGGCATATATGTCGGCGCAGGGAGAAGAGCCGTGCCTGCTGTATCTGATCCAGATTGGCGATTGGCGCGTTGTACACATAGGCGACAACTCCCACCACGAAAACGAGGAGCTGATTTATCCGCTTTTCCCTATGGCCGATGTGGTTTTCGCCCCCGTGTTCCAAGGCATCGTGTATCTGTTCACCAGCACTCTGGCTGCGCCCAATCCGGACAATATAGAGCAGGTATACGTGAATATCCACGAGAATGAGTGGCACCACGAGATCCACGGCCGCATTTCCTACGAATATCTTTATAACCATAACGGTGCTTTGAATAATGCCGGACGGCCGTATCCCTCGGTTGCGATAGTAGACAATGGTGAGCACATAACTCTATATAAATAAGATGAATATGAAATCATTATACTTGTTTGCGGCAATTCTTATAGCCACCCTTGCTGCCGCCTGCAACGGAGGCGGGGAGGGGGACGGCAAAAAGACCGACCGTCAGATTTGGGCTCACGAAAAGCCTCTTGTGGCTATGGTCGAGGTCAGCAGCGGAGGCAGTGTGATAGAGACTTACGAATATACCTACGATGAGCAGGGGCGGATACTGACTCTTGTCAAGACCGACAAACTGGCCAGAGAGGTCGTTCTGGATCTGAACTATTCATATCCCGGTGAAAATGAGATGAAGGTACAGGGAAAGTTCTTCCCCATAGCCACCAACCGCTATAT
>CACXHG010000238.1 GCA_902767355.1 uncultured Bacteroidia bacterium | reverse complement strand
GATTGTCAATCCAGTGCTTTCTCATTTTGAAAGGCCCTCCATCACCTGGTCTATCGCGCTCTGGAAAATCTCTGTCTTGACCAGCGCGATGCCCTTCTGGTCGCCGAGCATCAGCAGCGCATCGCCAGGCTTGATATCATAGACCTTGCGGGCGTCGCGGGGTATCACAATCTGCCCTTTGTCACCCACTTTCACTACTCCAAAGATGTATTTGCCGTCGTTTTCCTGCATAATTGTAAGATTTGTTAGAAATTTCCCACAAATATAACGCATGCGTGTCAATTATGCAAGGGGGCACACCACGCGGTCGCCTAATAAGGCTGGAGTGGAAAGTGTTAATTTCCAGCGTATTATGCAAAGTGCTTCCACTTGTTTTAGGGGGGAGCACTTTGCGTAATAATCTGACAGTCAGTGTCTTTTGCTCCAGCCTTGCAAAAGCCAAAACCGCTGCATATTTTTGTGAGTGTAAACAAATAATTGAAGGCTATGAAGGGAAGAGTTTACTTCGGCACAGGTGCTGTCCAGCACGTCTATCAAAACACTCACAACGGGTTCCTCATATTTTACTCAGTGCGCGACTGCCTGGTTTTCTTTACAGTGTTTATGGTTGTGGCGCGAAACCACCGCGTCAGGATTCTGGGCTTATGCCTTATGGCCGATCATATCCACGTTTTGGTCGAAGCTGATTCCAGGCGAGAACTATCCAGCTTTGTCCAGCACTATACGGCTTGGTTCACAGCACTCTGGAACGCCCACCACGGTCAGTCAGGATCCCTGTTCCGCGGCCCTTTCGGCTTTGCGCCCAAAGTATCGGACAAGGACAGGCGCAGCGCCATCGCCTATCTGTTCAATAACCCTGTGGAGAAGCGCATGGCTGTCCGGCCAGAACTCGCCCGATGGAACTTTATGCCCTATGCCATAAGCAGATACCCATTCTCGGAGCCAATCAAAAAGGAATATGCGCGATTCGCTTTGAGAAATGCCCTCAAGGAGGTGGACTATGCCGCCAAAGCCGGCCGGCCGCTCAGCTATGCCGCGCTGGACCGCCTGAGGGCCCGGCTGAGCGCAGACGAACAGCGGCAATTGGCCGACTATATCATTTCCACTTACAGCGTCATCGATTATGAGACAACCATCAGCTACTACGGCTCTTACGAAAGCATGGCCATGGCTGTGAATACCGCCAAGGGCAGCGAATACGATATCAAAGAAGAGTTTTCGCCCGGCTCGGACACTGTTTACGGCCGCATGACGACACTCCTGCTTGAACAAGGCATAATCTCCGATGTGGACCAGCTGCTGCTACTGCCAAAAGATGAGCGCATGGAACTGCTTGAGCCGCTTTCCCGCGCCACAGGGGCCGGCAGGAGAAAAACGGCAAAATACTTGCATCTGAAAATGGAATAATTCCATTAACAATCCTGCCCCGCCTGCGTCTTTAAGGTATGAAACAGATCAAACGACTATTGCTGATGCTGTGTATCCTCTGCTCACTGACGGCAGGGGCGGTCACAATCAAGGATCGGGTTCGCACATCCCAGGTCAAGGCGCTGGTGGCAGAATGCCGCAGCTACGAAGGTGCCGAGGTCATCAATGCCGGCAGGCTGATAACCGGCGCGGTCAAGGGCGCAATCCGCCTGGCGGCCGTGGGCGATGCCGAGGCAAGGGAAATTACAAGGCTCCTCAAGGGCGTAAAAAGCATCTCCATCCTGGACTTTGAGGATTGCTCTCCCGAAGACAAAGAGACTATCTGCAGCCGTATCGACCGTTTGTTCAGTGGTATAGAGCCGCTGATGGAAGTGCACGACGATGGCGATCTGCTGCTGATCTACGGCGCAGTGGATGAAACTGCTTCGACAGTAAGAGACTTTGTCGTCTATGCACCTGCCGACGGCACATTTATCTGTATGTTCGGCTCGGTAGATGTAAATAAGGTTGTACACATCATAAATCAATGACGCAGAAGCAGTTTCATAGCGAATACCTGCCGCTGGCGGCGGATCTCTACCGGGTAGCCTTCTACATTCTGGAGTCCCGGGCGGAGGCAGAGGATGCGGTGCAGGATACCTATCTGAAACTGTGGGAACTACGGGAAGGTCTGGACCAGGTGCGCTCGCCCAAGGCCTACAGCATGACCCTGCTGCGGAATATCTGCCTGGACCGCCTGCGCCGGGCACAGAAAATGAATGCCGAAGGGCCGGCCGTGCAGTTTGCAAGCGAACTGCCACAAGATGAAAACCTGGACGCGAAAAGGCGGCTGAGGCGTGTGCTGGAAGCCATCAATGCCCTGCCGGATGGTCAGCGCAAGGTCCTGCTGATGCATACCGTAGAGGGCCTCTCATACGAAGAGATATCCCGAATAACGGGGATGAATAATTTGACACTCAGGGTTTTGCTCTCGCAGGCCCGTAAAAAATTGAAACTGATAAAATGAAACGTTTGGTAGACATAGAACAAATGGATTTGGCCCGGCTGGAAGCGGCGGCCGCCAGGGCAAATGCCACGGTCCCCGAGGACTTGGAGCAGCGCATAGAATACGCCCTTGCGGCCGCCGCACTTACAGGCGATAGCGCTCCGGCAGGAGCGGCGGCGCGGCCGGCGGAGCCCAATCAGGGCAGCACCCAGGCAGCGATGGCCGGGTCACGCAACGACCACAACGGCCATAGCGGCAACAACGCCAACGCCCACGCTGCCCGCAACGGCCGCAAACGCCTCTGGTTGCCGCTTACCGGCATCGCGGCAGCAGCCGCCATTGCTCTGCTGCTGATACTTCCGCGCCCCGGACAGTCCCAGCTAAAGGATACCTACGACGATCCCGAGCTGGCCTACGCACAGATAGAAGAAACTTTCAAACTGATATCCTCAAAAATGGCGGATGGAGTTGCCCTCGCGGCCGAGAGCGGCAAGCAGGCAGGTAAACCCGCCCAAATAATCGACAAAATCAACAGAAAATGAAACGGATAATTGCAATCACCCTGCTGCTGGCCAGCTTCATAGGCGCTGCGGCACAAGACGGAAAAAGCATCTACAAAAAGTACTCTGAGGCGGAAGGCGTGTCGGCCGTGTACATCTCCCCGGCTATGTTCCGGCTCATAGGCAAAGTCCCCGACCTCAAGCTGGAAGACGAAAACGTCAATCTCAGCCCCATAATCCAGACCCTATCGGGCCTTTACATCATCAATAGTGAGAACGGCTCCATATGCGAAGGCCTGAAGGCCGATGTAGAGCGCTTTGTTGCCGGCGGCCAGTACGAAATGCTGATGGAGGCCAAAGATTCCGGCGAAGTGGTCCGGATGTACACCACCGGCGATGAAGCCATAGTAAACAGCTTTGTGATGCTGTCGGTAGAGCCGGATGAGACCAGCTTTATCTGCCTCGACGGCAAAATGAAGCGCGAAGACCTGGAAAAAACCATCTCCGGCATGATGAAGTAGGCAGGATGGCTGGAGTGCAACTCGCTTAGCTTCAGGCAGATATGTAAACTGCTCCCCCTATTAACAAGGGGGAGCAGTTTGCGTAATTAGCTGTGTGTAAGATGTTTATGCTCCAGCATCCTTCTTCGGGGGGCGGCCATGCGTGACACTCCCAAGCCTGTTGCTAAGCGAGCGGCAGTATTCCTCCAGCCTACAGGGGGTAAAGCTGAGCCCCGACAAAGCCGATCAGATCGTCGGGCGCGATTTTAATCTGCAGGCCGCGGACGCCGGCGCTCACGTAGATATAGTCGTAGAGCAGGGCAGACTCGTAGATGAAGGTGGGCAGGGGTTTTTTCATGCCGATGGGGGAGCAGCCGCCGCGGATGTAGCCGGTCTCGGGCAGAAGTTCCTTGACGTGTATCATGGCGCAGGACTTGTTGCCGGAGATGCGCGCCGCCACCTTGAGGTCCACCTCCATGTCGCCGGGCATCACGCACACGAAGAGTCCGTTGCGGTCGCCGCGCAGCACCAGGGTCTTGAACACCTGCTCCACGGGTTCGCCCAGGGAGGCCGCCACGTGGTCCGCCGCCAGATTGTCCGGGTCCACCTCGTAGGGTATCAGTTCGAATGCGACTCCGGCCGCTTCCAGCAGGCGTGCCGCGTTGGTCTTTTGGATGTGCGTCTTGTCGGCCATTACAGTTCCTTGAAATAGTTATTCGCCTTTCCGCGGATTGATTTGATAAAACAATGCGGGCTAGAGTTCTTTAAGGTATATGTCCTCCCGGCTGCAGCAGTGGTCGTAGATAAACAGGCCCAGATTGGTGAGCAGCAGCACGATGAAGCCGGCAAGGCCGGGGCCGCCCACCAGAAGGTCGTTGGCCGGTTCCACCAGGATGTTGCTGATGCCTATCACGGCATTGAAGGTGCCGTGCATCACCGCGGGCACAATCACTGTGCCGGACTTTTTGCGGAAATACATCAGGATGGGCGTCAGCAGGATGCACATCAGCACCATCAGGAACACGCCCAGAACGGGGTGCTGGGGGTAATTGTGGCCGTTGAGTATCAGCGGGAAGTGCCAGAGGCCCCATATCAGACCAGTTATCAGCGCCACTGTGAGGAACTTGCG
>CACXHG010000237.1 GCA_902767355.1 uncultured Bacteroidia bacterium | reverse complement strand
GGGCTTCAAGGCAAAGGGCCGCCGCGTGAGCAATCTGGACGTTGCCAAGGCGGTATTCATCGAGCCTTTCCCCGAACCCGAGCTGGCGGTGGAAGACGATATGGAAGACAGCTCCATAGAGCTTGTCGATGACGACGACAAGGATATGCCCGAGCCTATCAGCGCAGAAGAGGCAATCCGCACCCTGGAAGAGAATTCTGCGGCCGGCGCAGAGTCCGAGGGTGAGGGCGAGGGCGAAGATGGTCCCATTGAACTTACACTGTTCTAATATGATATTGGTGCTGACCGGGTTTATGATGTGCGGCAAGAGCAGCTACGGGCGTGCCCTGGCAGAGCGTCTTGGAGTGCCGTTCATGGATCTGGACGACCACATAGAAGAGGGCGTCGCTGCCTCAGACATCATACGCTCGAAAGGGGAGGAGGTCTTCCGCGCAGAAGAGACGGCCGCGCTGGAAAGGATGCTGGCCCGCGAAGGGGACTTCATCCTGGCCCTTGGCGGCGGCACGCCGGTGCGCGAAGCCAACAGACGCTTGCTGGCCGCCGCGCCCTGCCGTGTGGTCTGGCTAAAGGCCTCTCTGGAACAATCGGTCTTCAATCCCGAATGGGCTTCGCTGGCTGCGCAGCGTCCGCTGCTGGACGGCGGCGACCGTGGGCGCATCGTCGCCCTCTGGGAAAGCCGCATCCCCGCCTACACCTCTGTCGCAGACCACATCCTGGTAACCGACAACAAAACTCCCGGGCAAATCCTCTCCGAATTGGAGGTTCTGGCCCGCCTTGCCCGATTCCCGCAGGTAAACAGTTGCTAATCAATCTTATAATAAACCAGTCCGGGCAAGGTCCTCTGCAAAGGAGAAGACCTTGCCCGGAAGGTGTATTAATAGGCTTGTGGCCTAGAGGTCAAATGTGTAAGAAAGGCCGCAGCCCAGCACTACGAAGTTCTTCTTGTAGAGGGGGTTGTAGGTATCCTGGATGTAGATCGGAAGCTCGAAGTTGTCGCCGATGGTGAAGTTGTAGCCGCACTGCAGGCCCAGGTTCACAAGCTTGAAGCCTTCTGTCTCGTACATGTCGTCTGAGCGGAAAGGAACCGCACCGGCTGTTGCGCACACAGAGAAATTGCCGAACTGGTAGGGCAGAGCCACTTCTGCATAAGAAGAGAATGCACGTTTTGCGTTTTCTCCTTCCCAGTTGAAGTCATCGCCAAGCACAAAAGTGTTCCAGGACAGGGTCAGCGGAAGAAACTCGAAAGGCAGCTCGTATGAGAGAGACAGCTCGAGGTTGTCGCTGTAGCCGCCGATGCCGAGGTTGTTGCCGCAGCCGTATTCCTGTGCCATCAGGGTAAAGCCCTTGAAAGATGCAGATGCCCATACGTCCATCTCCAGATAATGTTCGCGCTGGAGTTCGGTAATGCTGCAATAACCCAACTCGAAAGAAAAATCGTCCTTCTCAAAATTGAGTGTTGCAGTGGGGGTCAGAGTGGGAGTGTTGCTCAGGGCATAGCCGCGCCACATATATTGGGTGGCAGCGTCGGTGCCGATAGAGAAAGACCACGCGCCCTTCTGGGCAAAAACACTGGTTGCGCACACTAAAAGAGCGATTGCGCAGACAAAAAGCTTTTTCATTTCTTGATAAAAAACTGTATTAAAGTGATTAGAAAGGTAAATCGTCCACTTCAGTGGGATCTGCCGCCATAGGTGTGGCTGCGGGTGCAGCAGGTTCGGGAGCAGGCGCTGCCGGTCTGGAATAAGTCTGCTGAGGTGCAGCAGGGCGGCTGTAGCTGGGAGATGGCTGTGCGCCGGGATCGCCGTTGGCTGCGGCAGAATCGTTGCGGCGGCCAAGCAGCTGGATGGCATTGGCCACAATTTCTGTCGTATAATGCTTCACGCCGTCATTGCCGTCCCAGGAGCGGGAAGTCAGGCGGCCTTCTACATAAATCTGGCTGCCTTTGCGGATATATTTGTCGGCCAGTTCTGCCAGCTGGCGCCAAGCGACAATATTGTGCCACTCGGTCTGCTCGCGGTCGCGGAACTGCTCTGTGGTTGCGAGGGTAAAGTTGGCCCTTCTCACGCCGCCCTCAAAATCTCTTACCTCTGGGTCTCTGCCCACGTTTCCAATCAACATTACTTTGTTCAATGATGCCATATCTGATTAAATTTTTAATTGTTCGTAACTCACAAAGATAAAAACATTATCGAAAAACCGAGCACGAAAAAGTGGCTTCCAAAAAGCGGGTTGTAGTTGTACTGTGCATAGAGCGGAAGCTCAAAGTTTTCGCCTGCGGTAAAGGTATAGCTTGTGCGCAGGTTGAGGTTGATGAACTTGAAGCCTCCGGTATTTTTATAGATGCCTTCTGACTTATAGGGTACTGCACCTGCGGTGGCGCATACACAGAAGTTATTGAACCTGCAGGGCAGGCGCAGCTCTGCGTAAGAAGAGAACGCGCGGCTGCCGTCCAGATTGAAATCGTCGCCCGCCACAAAGGTGTTCCAGGACAAGGAAGCGGGAAAATGCTCCAGCGGCAACTCGTATATAAGCGTCAGTTCCAAATTGTCCTTATAGCCGCCAATGCCCAGATTGTTCCCTACGCCCTGTTCCAGAGCAGTAAGGGTGAAGCCCTTATATCTGGCCGTAGCCCAGAGGTCCATCTCAAGATAGTGGTCGCCCTGCAGCTCGGTCACCGAGCAGTAGCCGGCCTCGAAACCGAAACCGTCTTTGTTGTAATGAAGCGCGAAACTGGGCACAATGGTAGGGGTTTTACCTACTGCGAAACCTCTCCACAGAAACTGGGTGGCGGCTTCTGTGGCAAAAGAAACACCCCAGTCCCGGGCGCTGGTGCAGACGGCGGCAGAGAGTATCGCCACCAGGCATAGGAAAAACTTTCTCATTGTAGCATAATATTAAATCCGGTGTCGGCCTGGGCCTTGAGCCAAACTTTTCCGTCGATATATCTGCCGCCTTCGCTCAAGGTCTTGTCTTTCAGGCAGGGAGCGGCGTAGTTGGCCTCCAGGACGGTCTTGCCGGAGAAGTTCCAGTCCTGAAGTTGCGCTATGGCTGTCGGCACACAGTAGATGATGTGACTGAAGCGCCCTACATCCACTTTGTCTATCTCCAGAAGCTCCAGGTCCAAGTCGCAGTGGCGCACGAAGGCGTGGCACTTTTCATAGCTGCGGTTGGTGATGGACACCTTGAATCCGGCGTCCACGGCGGCAACTGCCGCGGCCTTGGCGGCGCCTCCGCAGCCGACCACCAGCAGGGGACTGCCGGCCGCGTCTTCTGCCTCGAGTATGTTGCGCACGCCCAGGTAGTCGGAATTGAAGCCGAGCACCTGGCCGGCAGATGTTTTCTTGAGTATGTTGACGGCCTTTATGGTGCGCACCGCGTCGCTACCGGGCTTGCACTTGTAGTAGGCCAGCTCCTTGAAGGGCATGGTTACGTTCACCGCGTCATAGCCGGCGAGAAACTTGGCGTAGGCCTTCTCGAAGTCGGGCTCTTCTATGATGTCGTAGCTGTGGCCGCTGCCGGGATAGGCCTCGGCGAAGAGCCTGGGGCTCAGGCTGTGGGCGACGGGGTTGCCGATTATTCCGAATTTCATTTCCGTAACTGTTTCTGCCTCAGGGCCTCATAGCTGAGTATGGCCACGGAGGTGGCTACGTTCAGGGAGTCCATGCGGCCCATCATCGGTATCATGATCCTGGCATCGGAAATCTCGCGCCAGAAATCGCTCAGTCCGTCGGCTTCGGTGCCGAAAACCAGGGCCGTGGCGCGGGTAAAATCCATGTCGTAATATAGCTTGGAGTCCTGCAGCTGCGCGGTGACAATCTGGAAGGAACGCTCGCGAAGCCAGTCGGCGGCTTCTTTGGAAGAGCAGCTGACAGTCGGCACGGTGAATACCGCGCCGGTGCTGGCGCGCAGCACGTTGGGATTGTAGATGTCGGTGAGCTCATCGCAGACGATCACGGCGGCGGCGCCGCTGGCGTCGGCAGTGCGCAGGATAGCGCCCAGGTTGCCGGGCTTTTCCACGGATTCCAGTACAATCACCAGGGAATGGCTGTCAGAGCTGATGTCGTCGAGCGAGAGGGTCCTGGCGGTGAATACGCCCAGCACGCCCTCCGTCCCCTCGCGGTAGGCTATCTTGGAATATGCTGCGCCGGAGAGCGAAAATACACTTCCGGCGGCATCGATAAGCTGATAGATGTCGTTCTCTGCGGCTATCTCCGGGCAGAAATACAGTTCCCGGAGAGAGAATCCGGCGGCCAGGGCGCGCTCGCATTCGCGCCGGCCTTCCACCAGGCACAGCCCGCGCTCGCGGCGCAGGGAAGATTTGGCTGAGAGCGCTACCAGGTCCTTGATGCGCTGGTTGTGGATGGATTCGATTCTTTCCACTTATTCTTCAGCGGCAGGCTTGTCGGCCTTCTTTTCGGGCTTCATCTGGGGGAAGAAGAGCACGTCCTGGATGGTGGTGGAATTGGTCATGAACATCGTGAGACGGTCTATGCCCATTCCAAGGCCCGAGGTGGGCGGCATGCCATATTCCAGCGCGCGCACAAAGTCCATGTCGATATACATCGCCTCGTCGTCGCCCTTGGCTTTGAGACGGGCCTGGTCTTCGAAGCGCTCGAACTGGTCTATGGGGTCGTTGAGCTCGCTGTAGGCGTTGGCCAGTTCCTTGCCGTTCACGAAAAGCTCGAAGCGCTCGGTCAGGCGCGGATTCTCCCGGTGACGCTTGGTCAGCGGCGACATTTCGACGGGATAATCGGTTATGAATGTGGGCTGTATGAGATTCTTCTCGCAGTATTCGCCAAAGATGGCGTCCACCAGCTTGCCGTAGCCGAACGAAGGGTCGATGGGCACATTGAGCTTCTTGCAGGTGTCGCGCAGCTCGTCTTCGCTCATGGCGGAGATGTCCACGCCGGCGTATTCCTTGATGGCCTCCAGCATGGGCAGGCGGCGGTAGGGGGCTTTGAACTCGATTTCGTTGCCCCACACGTCGAACTTGGTGCAGCCGTTGGTGGCCATGGCCACCTTCTCCAGCATGGTCTCCACGAACTTCATCATCCAGTTGTAGTCCTTGTAGGCGACATAGATCTCCATGCAGGTGAACTCGGGGTTGTGGGTGCGGTCCATGCCCTCGTTGC
>CACXHG010000236.1 GCA_902767355.1 uncultured Bacteroidia bacterium | reverse complement strand
TTTGATGAACTCCTCTGCCAGGTCCATGTTGTCCTTGATGTCGTAGAAGGCCATCTCGGGCTCTATCATCCAGAACTCTGCCAGGTGGCGCGGGGTGTTGCTGTTCTCTGCGCGGAAAGTCGGGCCGAAAGTATAGATCTCGCCCAGCGCGGTGGCACCCAGCTCGCCCTCCAGCTGTCCGGAAACGGTCAGCGAAGTCAGGCGGCCAAAGAAGTCCTTGGTGTAATCGACCTTGCCGTCTTCGGTGCGGGGCGGATTGTCCACGTCCAGGGTAGTTACCTGGAACATGGCACCGGCGCCCTCGGCATCAGCCGCGGTGATCAGGGGCGTATGCAGATAGTAGAAGCCCTTGCTGTTGAAGAAATTATGGATGGCAAACGCCATATTGTGGCGGATGCGCAGCACGGCGCCGAAGGTGTTGGTGCGCGGCCTCATGTGGGCTATCTCGCGCAGGAACTCCAGGCTGTGGCCCTTCTTCTGCAGCGGATATGTGGCGTCGCATTCGCCGTAAATCTCTATCTCGGAAGCCTGAATCTCGACGGCCTGGCCGCTGCCCTGCGAAGCCACCAGCTCTCCGGCCACTGCCAGGCAGGCGCCGGTGGTGATGCGCTTCAGCAGATCCTCGCTGAACTTGGCAAGGTCGCAGACTATCTGGATATTATTGATTGTAGAACCGTCGTTGAGGGCGATGAACGCCACGTTCTTATTGCCGCGCTTGGTGCGGACCCAACCTTTTGCCAGGACCTGCTGTCCGGGTGTCTCTTTCAACAACTGAGCTACTTTTTTTCTTTCCATATCGTTTTTGATTTTTACAAACTTCAAATTTACTGGTTTGACGACGGATTTCCAAATTGGAATTGCCGGTGGCGGGCGGCACGGGCCGCTCTGCGGGCGGCGGCGATGGCCTCTTCGCAGGCCGGATCGATGGCAAACTGCCTGAAACACTCGAAGATATGCTCCACGGCCAGATGGCTCGGGTGAGTCATATTCTCTTCGTAGAAGCGGTAGTCGCGCAGCTCGTCCAGCATAATTTCATAGGCCGGGAAATAATGCGCATTGGCAAAGCTCTGCTGCAGCTGCTCCACTGCCAGCAGCAGGGATGCCTTGCTTATCTGGTTGCCGTGGGCTCCGTCGGCCAGGTGGCGTATCGGACTCACGGTAAAAATCCACTCCTTCTCGGGGTGGCGCTCCACGACGGGGGCCAGCAGCCGCGCACTCTGCTCTGCCGTCAGGCGCTCCCTGCGGAACTCCCTGGCCACTATCTTGTGGCAGTTGGACACTATCATGTCCCGCTCCAGATGGCGGAAGACCCAGCTGGTGCCGAGGGTCACGACGCACACACCGGCGGCAGCAAAGGCATCGGCAGCAGCCTGGAGCGCAGCATTGGCATCGGAGAGAAACTCTTCCGGAGAGGAGCGGCTGAAGCGGCTGTGATGCCAGAAAGACGTGTAAAGGCCCTCGCTGCAAATCACATCGGCGGCGGTAAAGGCCTGCCGGGATTCCAATCTGGCAAACGACTGCGCGATGGACGCGGGATTATAAAGCACGCCGAAGGGATTGAGCGTCACCTCAAAGCCCGACTCCTGCATGAGAGCCCCTATGGAATCGGCAAAGCACGAGCCCACAAAGAAGAACCTGCTCTCACGGCCAAGCCTGGAAGGCAGCGGCTCAATTGCGACTGGTGTAAGCAGTTTCATTCTCTACGGCTTTCTGGACCAGTTTGTCTGTCTTGAGGTATATGGGATAGAATGCCTCGTCGCCCAGCGGCGTGTAACGCGACACCAGAGCCCTGATCTGCGTGAGCATGAAGCTGCGCGAGCGGGCCCATTCGCCCGCTTTGGGCACCACCTTGTTCTTGGCGGCGAAAGCCAGGAATCCATTCTCGAGGTCTATCGAATCCAGCACGCGGTCCAACGCGGCCATGTCGTGCACTGCCCCGAGCGCCTTGCCGTGCGAATCAAGCACCTCGCTGGCATATTTTATCTGCAGGCCGAGACGGTTGCACTCCACCGAGAAGTCGGTCACGCCCACGGTATCCACCGGCACGAACACGTCCGGCACGATGCCGCCGCCGCCATACACCGTGCGGCCGCCCATGGTCTTGTACTGAGTCTGGTCTTCTATCTTGATGCTGTCGGCAGAGAACATCTCGCCCGTGGAGTAGCGCTCGAAAATCTCCATCTCGTAGTCGTCGCTGTAGGGCTTCTGTATGCAGCGGCCCGAAGGAGTATAATACCTTGCCACAGTGAGCCTTATGCCAGAGCCGTCGGAGAAGTAGATGGGCTCCTGCACCAGCCCTTTGCCAAACGAGCGCACGCCGTAGATGGTGCCGCGGTCGTTGTCCTGGATGGCGCCGGCCACAATCTCGCTGGCAGAGGCGCTGCCCGAGTTGATGAGCACGGCCACGTCTATATCCTTGTTGCGTCCGCGGCCGTCCGCCCTCAGGTCGGTGCGGGGGCGGGCCTTGCCCTGCATATACACTATCATGTCGCCCTTGTCCAGGAACTCGTTTGAAAGCAGCATGGCCTGGTCCAGATAGCCGCCGGTATTGTCCCGCAGGTCAAACACCAGCCGGCGCATGCCCTTGTCGCGAAGGTCGGTCATAGCCTTGAAAAACTCGGAGAAGGTGGTGCGGGCAAACTTGCTGAGCTTGATGTAGCCCGTGGTGTCGTTGAGCATGAACGCCACATCCACACTGTGCACGGGTATCTTGTCGCGGGTGATGGTAAAGGGGATTATTTCGTCGCTGCCGCGGCGCATCACGCCTATGACCACCTTGGTGCCCTTGGGGCCGCGCATAAGCGTTATCATGCTGTCCTGCGGCATCTTAACGCCCGCAATCACGGTGTCGTCCACCTTGATCACGCGGTCGCCCACCATCAGGCCGGCCTTCTCGGAAGGGCCGCCTACAATCACGGAATTGACAATCACCGTGTCGTTGGGCACATTGAACTGTATGCCTATGCCTTCAAAGCCGCCAGAAAGCGACTCCTCGGCCTCCTTGAGCTCTTCGGGCGGGAGATACACCGAGTGAGGGTCCAGCTCCTTCATCACGCTGGGCAGGATGTCCTCTATGAACTTCTTGTGATCGATCTCGTCCACATAATTCTTATCTACGCTCTCGAGCACCAGCATCAGCTTTGACCAGTCGGAATCCACGCTGTTAACATCCACTTTGTTTTTCTTGAGCGGAAGGGCGCGCACTATGATTATGGCCGCCAACAGAATTGTTATCACCCACAGTATGGGGCGTATTATCTTATTGTATGTATTCTCATTCATATTTGCAAACCTCTATTCCGGCCCTTTTGAGAAGGTCGATACCGTCTGTTATTCTGTATTCGCGGCGATACACCACACGGGTGATGCCGGCCTGGATTATGAGCTTGGCGCACTCCATGCAGGGCGAATCCGTGATATAGAGAGTGGCGCCTTCGCTGCTATTGTGGCTCTTGGCCACTTTTGTAATGGCATTTGCCTCTGCATGAAGCACATAGGGCTTTGTCACGCCATCTTCTTCGCACACATTCTCGAAGCCCTTGGGCGTGCCGTTGTAGCCGTCGGAGATTATCATGCGGTCCTTGACTATGAGCGCTCCCACCTGGCGGCGCTTGCAATAAGAATTGCGCGACCAGATGTCGGCCATGTCCAGGTAACTCTTGTCGAACTGTATCTGTTTGTCGGTCATATTATGAAACTGATTGCAAAGAACAAAGATGCGAATAAAGCCCGCCTTTTGCAAGCAAATCCTGATGCGTGCCGCGCTCGGCGATGCGGCCGTCCTGCAGCACCAATATCTCGTCGGCTTTCTGAATCGTGGACAGACGGTGGGCGATAACCAGCGAAGTGCGGTTTTGCATAAGGTGCGTGAGGGCATCCTGCACAAGCCGTTCGCTCTCGGTATCCAGGGCGCTGGTGGCCTCGTCCAGAATCAGTATCGGCGGGTTCTTGAGCACCGCCCGGGCAATTGCAATGCGCTGCCGCTGGCCACCCGAAAGACGCTGCCCACGGTCTCCGATGTTGGTCTGGTAGCCCTGCGGCATGGCGCTTATGAACTCGTCCGCGTTGGCGATGCGGGCGGCGGCGCGCACATCGGCTTCGCTCACGTCTTCCATGCCGAAGCATATATTGTTATAGACAGTATCGTTGAAAAGTATCGATTCCTGGGTCACCACGCCCAGCAGCGATATCAGATCCTTTATTCTGCAGTCGCGTATATCTGTCCCGTCTATGAGTATGCGGCCCGCGGTCACATCCCAGAAACGGGGTATCAGGTCCGCCAGAGTGGACTTGCCGGCGCCGGAGGGCCCCACGATGGCCACGGTCTTGCCTTTGGGAACAGTAAAACTGATATTTTCCAGCACCGGGCCGTCGCCATAGTCAAAGCCCACATTGTCAAACTCTATCTGATGCTCGAAGCTGGGCAGGGGCCGCGCTCCGGGCCGCTCCTTGACACCGTTTTCGGCATCCAGGATGGCGAAGATGCGGCTGCCCGACACCAGGCCTTTCTGTATGCTCGCATAAGCCGCGGCAATGGCCTTGGCGGGCTCGAGCACCCTCCACATAAAGCCTATGTAAACCACAAAAGAGGGCCAGCTCATGCCCAGCTGTCCGTGCAGGTTGAGCCAGCCGCCATAGACCAGCACCAGCACCACTACCGATATGCCCAGAAACTCCGACATGGGCGAAGCCAGCTCCTGGCGGTTGCCAACGGCCTGGCTGATGCGCCGGTGCTCTGCATTGTCCTTCTCAAACTGCCCGGCCACATATTTTTCGGCATTGAATGCCTTGATAATGCGGCTGCCGGAGATAGCCTCTTCGAAGCGGCTGGTGATGCGGCCCATGAGGGACTGGGTCACGGCCGCCTCGCGCCTGAGATTGTGGGTGATGCGGCTTATGACAAAGGCAGAGACGGGTATCGCCGCCAGCGCGACCCAGGTCAGCCTGGGCGACATATAGAAGAGCATGGCCAGAAAGCCCGCCACCAGCAGCGGCTCGCGGAAAATGATGTGGAAGCTGCTGGCCACGGTGTTCTGCACCTCGCTCACATCGTTCGAGATGCTGGACAGGATGTCGCCTTTGCGCTTGTCGCTGAAGTAGCCTATGTTCATCGTGCTGATTTTGGCAAACAGGTCGCGCCTGACATTCTGCATCAGGCGGGTCTTCATGCTCACCAATATCCTCTGGGACAGATAGCGGCAGATGTTGGACAGCAGCGAGGCGGCTATCAGGGCCAGGGCCACGAACCAAAGGCCGTGCATGACGCCCCTGGAAAGGATGGTATCGCCCAGCAGATACTGGAACAGCTGCTCGAAATATCCTACGCTCAGGGAGAATTCGGGACTGGCAGAAACGGCCGTCATAGACTCGGGCTCGAACAGCACCGACAGCACGGGCCCTATGAGCGCGAAATTGGCTATTCCGAATATTACCGAGAGTATCGACAATATCAGATAGCCGGGCCAGTAGCGGCCATAGGGTTTGGCCCAGGACAGAATTCTCCTGAATGCGGACATCCTTTTCTGATTACCAAAACGCAGTATGTCAGCTTATAGCCGGCATACTGCGCCTTGTATGGTTCAATTTGTGAAAAACTTATTTGGTCTCTTCTGCTTTCTCAACGAAAGGCCTTACCTCGTGAACCTCAACTTTGAATTTGAGGGTCTCGTTGGGAGCGATGCCGTAGTTGCCGCGGGGACCGTATGCCAGGGATGCGGGGATCCACATGGTAACCTCGCTGCCCTCGTCGCATACCATCAGACCGTCCTGCCAGCCTTCGATGAGGCGGTTGAGGGTGAAGGTAGCGGTGTCGCCTCTCTGGTAGGAAGAGTCGAATACCTTGCCGTTCAGGGTAGAACCCTCGTAGCTTACCAGGATGGTGTCTTTGATGTTGGTAGGGAACTTGCCGTTACCCTTGCGGACTACGGTGTACTGAACGCCCTTTACTGTCTGCTCTACGCCTTCTACAGTTGCGTTCTTTGCCAGGAACTCCTCGCCTATCTTCTGGTTTGCAGTTGCAAGTGCATCGTTGCGCTTGAGCATGAAGTCGCTCATACGCTTGTTGACGAACATCTGGTCCTTAACCTCTTCTTTCTCGCCCTTGAGAGCGTCGATGAAACCGCGTTTGATTTCGTTCACATTCATATCACCCAGATTGTTGTTGGTGATGGCCTGTGCATAGAATACGCCGAGAGCGTAGCTTGCAGAGTCAACATCAGCCTTGGTGATGCCTTCGGGCTGCTTTTCAACAGAAGGAACATTGTTGCAGGAAATAGTCATAAGGGCCGCAAAGGCGCATACTGCAAAAAACTTGATAGCTTTCATTTTTTACTTGATTATTTTTAACTTTATAATTGTCTTATTTTGAAGCGCAAATATACTCAATATTTCATAAAACGGTTAAAATTGTTGACAAGTTTTTTTGGTGATGTTGTTTTTTGGGGGTATATTTGGTATGTGGGAAGTTATGTGAAAGAAGTTTTATGACTATCACCAAAGACGAACTCTATTCAAAACTGAAGAAATTCTTCGGATTTGACTCCTTCAAGGGCAACCAGGAGGAGATAATAACCCATCTGCTGGAGGGGAACGACGCTTTCGTGCTGATGCCCACCGGCGGCGGCAAATCGCTGTGCTACCAGCTCCCGGCCCTGTGCCTGCCGGGCTGCGCCATTGTCATATCGCCGCTCATCGCACTCATGAAGAACCAGGTGGACGCCCTGCGGGAGTTCGTCCACACCGAAGACAGCGCCCACATTGCGCATTTTCTGAACTCTTCACTGAACAAGACCCAGATCCAGCAAGTGCGCGCCGACCTTCTCGAAGGCCGCACCAAGTTGCTCTATGTAGCCCCCGAATCGCTCACCAAAGAAGAGAACATCGCGATGCTCAAGAGCATCAAGATCTCCTTCTATGCCATAGACGAGGCCCATTGTATATCGGAGTGGGGCCATGACTTCCGCCCCGAATACAGGCGCATCAACGAGACCGTAAACAAGATAGGCAAGGCGCCTATCATAGCCCTCACCGCCACGGCGACCCCCAAGGTCCAGTCCGACATACAGAAGAACCTTGGCATGACCGGCGCAAAGGTGTTCAAATCGTCGTTCAACCGACCCAATCTCTATTACGAGATCCGCGACAAATCCGACGCGAAGCGCGAGATCATAAAGTTCATCAAGGAGAACAAGGGCAAGAGCGGCATCATCTACTGCCTGAGCCGCAAGAAGGTGGAGGAGCTGGCCGAGCTGCTGAACGTGAACGGCATAAAGGCGCGCCCCTACCACGCCGGCCTGGACGCCGCTACCCGCGCCGCCAACCAGGACGACTTTCTGATGGAGAGGGCCGACGTGATCGTGGCCACCATCGCCTTCGGCATGGGCATCGACAAGCCGGACGTGCGCTTTGTGATACACTACGACGTGCCCAAGAGCCTGGAGGGCTATTATCAGGAGACCGGCCGCGCCGGGCGCGACGGAGGCGAAGGCAAGTGCATCACTTTCTACAACCACAAGGACATCCAGAAGTTGGAGAAATTCATGCAGGGCAAGCCCCTGTCGGAGCAGGAAATAGGCAAGCAGTTGCTGCTGGACGTGGTCTCCTATGCAGAGAGCAACCAGTGCCGGCGCAAGATACTTCTCAACTACTTTGGCGAGGATTATCCCGAGGACAACTGCGGCTGCTGCGACAACTGCCTCTACCCCAAGGAGCAGTTCGACGGGCAGCAGCAGATGATGTATGTGATGGACCTCATCCTCTCCCTGCAGGAGAACTTCAAGACGGAGCACCTGGCAGATATCCTGGCGGGCGTATCCAACTCTGTAATAAAGTCTTACAACCACCACAAGCACCCCCTTTTCGGCATCGGGAAAGACAGCGACCCGCGTTTCTGGGCCGCAGTCATCCGCCAGGGCCTGGTGCTGCACCTGCTGGACAAGGACATCGACAAATACGGCCTTATCAACATCACCGACAAGGGTATGGAGTTCCACAGCCACCCCTACCCGATCATGCTCACCAAGCAGCGCACCTTTACCGAGTGCGACGACGACGATGACGACAGCCCTATGGTCCGGCCCAAGCCCGGTGCAGGCGGCGGCGACCCCATCCTGCTGGCCATACTCAAGCAGGTTCGTTTGGATCTGGCCCGCAAGCTGAATCTGCCGCCGTGGGTCATTTTCGCCGACCCGTCGCTGGAAGACATGTCCATACTCTACCCCGTCACGCTGGAAGAATTGCACCACTGCTCCGGCGTGGGCGAAGGCAAGGCCCGCAAGTTCGGCAAGGAGTTTATCAAGGTCATCGAGCGCTATGTGGAAGAGAACGACATCCTGCGGCCGGACGACATCATGGTGCGCAACGTGGCCAACAAATCCACCAACAAGATATTCATCATCCAGAGCATAGACCGCAAGATGCCCTTCGAGGACATCTGCAAGGCCAAGGATATGGATATGAGCGAGTTGCTGGACGAAATCGAGTCCATCGTGAGCTCCGGCACGCGCATCAACATAGACTATTACATCCACCGCGCCGTAGATCCCGACGACATGGACGAAATCTACACCTATTTTAAAGAAGAGGCGCACAGCGATTCGATAGACGAAGCCATGCGCGACCTGGGGAACGATTTTGACGAAATAGAGGTGCGGCTGGTGCGCATCAAATTCATCTCCGAGATAGGCAACTAATCCAGATCGATCCAGTTTATGGAACTGTCGCGGCGCCAGTAAGTCATCTGCTTCTTGGCGTAGTGGCGGGTGTTGCGCTTAATCAGCCGGACGGCTTCTTCCAGGGGATAGGCGCCGTCGAAATAGCCAAACAACTCCTTGTATCCCACAGTGTTGAGCGCCGGGCGGTCGCGGTATGGCAGCAGGCTGCGGGCCTCTGCCTCCAAACCCTGGGCCATCATCTGGTCCACGCGGGCGTCGATGCGGCTGTAGAGCTGTTCGCGCTCCCGCCTGAGACCTATTTTTTCAATCTGGAAGGGACGCCTCTTGGCCGGGTCGGTTTTATATGACGAGAACGGGCGCCCGGTGGCAATGGTCACTTCCAGGGCGCGCACCACCCGCTGCTGGTTGGAGATGTCTATTTCTGCATAGCTGACCGGATCCTTCAGGGCCAGTTCCTGCCGCAGCGACTCCAGACCCTCGCTCTGAAGACGCTGCACAAGGCGCTCCCGCACGGCCAGGTCGGCCGCCGGAAAATCGTCCAGGCCATTGCACAGGGCGTCGATGTAGAACCCCGAACCGCCGGCCATCACAAGGGTGTCGTGATCTTTGAAAAGTTTCTGCAGCAGCTCCAGGGCCTCGAGTTCGAACAATCCGGCCGTGTAATACTCTTCTACGGAATGATTGGCTATGAAATAATGCGGCACGGCCGCCAAATGCTGCTTGTCGGGCCGCGCCACGCCGATATTCATCTCCCTGAAAATCTGCCGGGAATCACAGTTGATCACAGGCGAACCTGCTTCGAGCGCTTTGGCAATGGCCCAGTCGCTCTTGCCCACCGCGGTGGGCCCAAGGATTATCAGCAGTTTTTTAGAAGTCATCGCCTTCTTCGAGGCCGCCGTCGTAGAGTTCTTCCTGCTCGTCGTCGTCATCCTCATCGTCTTCGTCGTCATCGTCTGCAGACGGCATCAGGCTGGAGGCGCCGCGAACGGGGTTCTCGTACATGTAATCCTCGTACTTGTCGGAGAACTGCCCGGGGTTGTGCCCCTTCTCGGCGATTATGGCGGGGCAGGTCAGCTTGGCATCGTCAGGCATCTCGCCTTCGAAGACAAGGTTGATGATGCGGTTGCTGCGCAGGTCATAGACAATCTCTATGCGCTCCTGGCCGCGGGCCACCACATCGGCAAAGGTCACCTTGTCCAGGGCGCCGTCGCCCAGGTCGAACAGGGCGTATTGCGCGGTGCAATTCCCTTTGGCGTCGTAGGCCTTGTATTTCACTAGCTGGTCCGTGCCGAAACCCAGCTCCGAGAGCAGGAAGCGGTTGAAACGGAACAGATTCATATCCGGGCGAACCGCGATTTCGCGCATAAATACCTTGCTGATAGGTATGGTAGCCTTGAACTTATATGTCATAGTGTGTCGTGTATGTCTTTTGTTACTTTGCAAAACTACAAAAAAAGGCGTATATTCGCAATTCAGAATGAATCCGGGGCCACAATCTAAAACAGATTGCTACAAGAGCATCGCCTCCCCTTCCAAGGGCATCTACAAGGACAAGGGGAGCAAGTTTCTCGCTTTCGCTTTCCCTGTAGAGACCGAGGATCAGGTTAAGGACATCATTTCCAGAATCAAGAAGGAATATTTTGACGCAAGGCACCACTGCTATGCCTACAGGCTTGGTCCCGAGGGCGAAAAGTGGCGTGCCAACGACGACGGAGAGCCCTCTTCCACCGCCGGCAAGCCCATCTACGGGCAGATCCTTTCCGGCAATCTGAGCGACATACTGATTGTGGTTGTGCGCTACTTCGGCGGCATACTGCTGGGCACCTCCGGGCTGATAGTGGCTTACAAAAGCGCCGCAGCCGACGCCCTGGCCAATGCGGAGCTTGTGGAAAAAATCGCCACCGCCCGCTACCGGGTCGAATTCGACTATTCGCAGATGAACTCCGTGATGAAGTGCCTCAAAGACTTCCGCCTTCCGGTCGAGGTCCCCGACTTCGGCAGCAGATGCACCCTGGAAACCAAGGTGCGGCTGGGCTGGGAAGCCGCCTTTTTAG
>CACXHG010000235.1 GCA_902767355.1 uncultured Bacteroidia bacterium | reverse complement strand
TGGAGAAGGGCGTGTTTATCCTGACAGAGGCTGCGGAGAAACTTCGCCCCAGATATGGCGACAAGGCGGAGTTCTTGCTTGTTGGTGGCATCGATGACCATCCGGGGGCTATTACCGAGGAGCAGCTGGATAAGGTTTGCGATGGAAGTTATATTCAGTGGCTAGGATATAGGACAGATGTGAAAGAACTGCTGCAAAGTTCGCATATAGTGGCGTTCCCGTCGTACTATATGGAAGGCCTGCCAAAGTCGCTGATTGAGGCTGATGCAATAGGAAGACCTGTAATCACATGCAATTCAGTAGGCTGTAAAGAGGCGGTGATTGATGGATATAACGGGTATTTGATACCAACGAGGAATGCTGATGCGTTGGTTGAGAAGTTGGATATACTACTTTCGGATGCTGCATTGCGTCAGGAAATGGGGCGTAATTCACGGAAGTATGCAGAGGAATATTTCTCGATAGATGTTGTGATAGAGAGGCATTTGAAAATATATAATGAGTTGATTGGCAAATGAAGATACTGATAACGGGCGTCCACGGGTTTGTGGGTTCGAACCTGGTGAAGTATTTGGCTCCAGGTAATGAGATTTATGGGCTAGATATCATTGCGCCCGAGAAGGAAGGCGTTGTAAAGACGTATTCCTGGGATGATCTGGATGCGCGGCGTGTGCCTGAGGTGGATGCTATTGTGCATTTGGCTGGCAAGGCGCATGATACGAAGAACCAGGCGGCATCGGAGGTGTATTTTAAAGTGAATACTGGGCTGACGCAGAAGATGTTCGATTATTTCCTGGCTTCATCTGCCCGGAAGTTCGTGTTCTTCAGTACGGCGAAGGCTGCAGCGGACAAGGTTGACGGTGTGTTGACGGAGGAGGTTGTGCCTGCTCCGGTTGGGCCTTATGGAGAGAGTAAGATTGCTGCGGAAAAGTATATTCTTGAGCATATGCCTTCTGATAAGCAAGTGTATATCTTCCGTCCGTGTATGATTCACGGGCCTGGGAACAAGGGGAATCTGAATCTGCTATACAATGTGGTACGTAAGGGGATTCCTTGGCCGCTGGGGGCGTTTGAGAACAGGCGGACGTTCACTTCGGTGGAGAATATCTGTTTTGCGGTGAACGGAGTGCTGACGAATGATGTTCCGTCGGGAATCTATAATATGGGCGATGATGAGGCGTTGTCGACCAATGAGCTGATTGAGGAGATTTGTCTTTCGTTGGGTAAAAAGGCGCATATATGGCGGTTGCCCAAGAGTTTGATGAATGGCGTGGCGAGGGTTGGAGGTTGGCTACATTTGCCACTGAATCCTGAGCGGCTTCGTAAATTGACAGAGAATTATATTTCGTCGAATGCGAAGATCAAGAAGGCGCTAGGCGTGGAGCGGATGCCGGTGGATGCTCGTGAAGGCTTGAAAGTTACTCTTGAGAGTTTCAAATGAGATTAGTCAATAATCAGCAGGCGTTCTTTGCTTTGTTACGGGCTGGACTCTGGGAACAGGAGGTCCGGCTCGTGCAGCATGGAGAGGTGGACTTTTCGGCCATCTTGGACTTGGCGGAGGAACAGTCGGTTGTTGGGATTGTTGCCGCGGGCATTGAGCATGTGCTGGACGGTCGACCTGCCAAGAAAGATATTCTCCAGTTTATTGGTCGCGCGGTCATGCTGGAGCAGCGCAATCAGGCGATGAACGACTTCATCGGGGCTTTGATGGAGAGGATGAGCGAAGCGGGTATCCGTTCGGTACTGGTGAAGGGGCAGGGAATAGCCAGGTGTTATGCGCGTCCGCTATGGCGGTCGTGCGGCGATGTAGATCTGCTGCTGGATGCCAAGAACTATGACAGGGCAAAGGCTTTTCTAATTCCTCTCGCTACATCGCTGGACGAGGAGAACAAACAGCGGAAACACCTGGGGATGACTATCGACCAGTGGGTGGTAGAATTACACGGAACGTTGCATACTCGGCAGTTGATGCGGTTGAACGGAGTTTTGGATGAGGTGCAGCGAGAGGTATTTGAAGAAGGTCGGGTCAGGATATGGAAGAATGATGCCGTTGATGTGCTGCTTCCCGCAGCGGATGAGGATGTGTTCTTCGTATTCTCGCATATCATTCAGCATTATTTTGGTGGCGGAATCGGCTTGAGGCAGATCTGCGACTTGTGCAGACTGCTGTGGACATATAGAGATTCTATTGATGTCTCTTTGTTGGAGAGTCGCTTGCGCAAGGCTGGTATGCTGACGGAGTGGTATTCTTTCGCTGCATTGTCCGTGGAGTGGCTGGGTATGCCGATTGAGGCGATGCCGCTGTATGACTCATCGAAGAAGTGGTCGAGGAAAGCAGTTCGTATTATGGATTTCATCTTGGAGACAGGCAATTTCGGGCACAACAGGGACAACTCATTCCGGCAGAAATCCTTCATCATCCGCTCTGCCGTTTCTACCTGGCGTTACACCTGCGACACCCTGCGCCATCTTTTTGTTTTCCCCATGGATTCGCTGAAAGTCTGGGGTCGGATGGTTTGGAATGGGGTGAGGGGAGAAGTTGATGGTTTAGAATTAATGCAATAGTTTAGAAGCAAAAGGCTTCTCTGAAATCGGAGTTTTACATATTTCGTATGGGAAAAGAAAAGCGCCAATTAGCAGAAATAAGTCAACGGTATGCTTGTGGTTTGCCATTAGGCGAGGGTGGGAATGCTATCGTACTTGAAGCAACCTGCTTAAATGGAGGTGGGAAAGTCGCTCTGAAACGGCTGCGTATCTGGACCCAGGAGAAAGAATCTCGATTTAAAGACGAGATAAGAGTGATGAAGGGTGAAGCCTCTGCGATAGATGGGGTGATGCCTATTATCGATTCGTCAGGGGAAAACTGTTGGTACACTATGCCCATCGCTATTAAAGTGATGGATTCCGAGATAGTTAAAAAAGGCGATGTCGTGGGCATTGTTGATGCTTTTATCCCTCTTTTACAGACTCTTCATAATCTGCATAAAAAAGGTATATGCCATAGAGATATTAAACCGGGAAACATATATTTATTGAACGGACGTTTGACATTCGGGGATTTTGGCCTTGTAGATTATCCGGATGGTGCTGACTTAACTCAAAGCGACCGGCCGCTTGGCGCAATATTTACCCGTGCGCCAGAGATGTTGAGGAACCCTAAAACAGCTGATGGGAAGTCGGCAGATGTGTATTCAATGGCAAAGACGCTTTGGATGTTGTTGTCCAAAGACGAAAAGG
>CACXHG010000234.1 GCA_902767355.1 uncultured Bacteroidia bacterium | reverse complement strand
TGCGTGCCGAAGATGAAAACATCAGGGCGTCGGTGGTTTCTTTCTTCGGCGGAAACGCATACTATCTGATTGGTTATAAGATTTATAAGGATATCCGTTTCGTGGGCGCACCGCCGTCTTCGATAGGCAAATTCGGCGCCGATACGGACAACTGGATGTGGCCCCGCCACACCTGCGACTTCTCTGTGTTCCGCATCTACGCCGACAAGGACGGCAATCCGGCAGAATATTCTGCCGGCAATGTGCCGTACACACCCAAGAAAAAACTGAATATTTCCCTCAAGGGCGTCCAGGACGGGGATTTCTCTATGATTATGGGCTATCCGGGACGTACCAACCGGTTTATGACCAGCTGTGAAGTGGCCCAGCAGAGGGACATTTCAAACGCAATCGGCATCTATTGCCGCGGCGAGCGCCAGAAGATACTTCTGGAGGATATGCTGGCCGACCCGTCGGTCAAGATACAGTATGCCAGCAAGTACAGCGGCAGCACCAATGCCTGGAAAAAGTGGCGGGGTATGAACGAAGCCTTTGCCAAACTGGGAGTCGAGCAGCGCAGGGCACAGCAGGAGAAATCCTTTACCGAATGGGTGTGCGCCAATAAGATCCGCCGGAACAAGTACGGCACCGCATTGATCGACATCAACCAGGCGGTGGCGGCAAGGGCCCCGATGCTGAGGGTATCCACCTATCTGCGCGAGACGCTGGCCAATATCGAGATAATGAATATTGCAAGCACGGTGGTCTCTTTTGGCGGAGACACCGCAGAGGCGATGCCGCTCATAGAGCGTTTCTATAAGAATTATTCCGAACCGACCGACCGGAAGGTCGCGGTGCGTATGATAGAGATTTTCCGCGACAGCGTTTTGTCGGAGTTCCACCCCGAATTCTACAAAACCATAGACAATGATTTTGGCGGGGATGTCAAGGCGTTTGTAGATGACCTGTTTGACAGGTCGGTATTCGCCTCCAGAGAAAAACTGAACTCAGCACTCGCCGCCGGGAACGCGGCGGAAGTGCTTGAAGCAGACCCCGCGGCCAGGATGTTTGAATCGGTGATGGGGGTCTATATGGGACTGACCGGCACTGCCGGAGATGTCTCCAGTCAGCTTCAGAGGGGGCACAAGGCATATATTGCCGGCCAGATGGAGATGAAAAAGGGCGCCGCGATGTATCCGGATGCCAATTTCACCATGCGTCTGACATACGGAAAAGTGGCTTCCTACGCCCCGAAGGATGCGGTCATCTACGACTACTATACAACCCTGAAAGGCGTTATGGAAAAGGAAGATCCCGACAACTGGGAATTTGTTGTGCCGGCGCGGCTTAAGGAGTTGTATCAAGCCCGTGACTTCGGGCGCTATGCCCGCCCTGACGGCTCGATGCCGGCCTGCTTCATCACAACCGGCGACATCACCGGCGGCAACAGCGGCAGCCCGGTACTCGACGGCGACGGCAACCTGATCGGACTTGCCTTTGACGGCAACTGGGAGTCGATGTCGGGCGACATCATCTTTGAGCCTGATTTGCAGCGCTGTATATGCGTGGACATCCGCTATGTCCTGTTTATCATAGATAAATTCGGCGGTTGCCCCCGACTTATTGATGAAATGAATATAATTTATTAATTTTGCGCCCCTAATACGCCCGTCATACTTAAAAGAATTAAGTAAAAACAACACTATAAGATGAAAAATTACTCCACAGACAAAATTCGCAACGTCGTCCTGCTTGGCGGCACCCGCTGCGGTAAAACCACCCTTGCCGAGACCATAATGTTCGAAGGCAAAGTCATTGACCGCAGGGGTACAATCGAGGCAAAAAACACCGTTTCCGACAACACCGAGGTAGAGCAGCTCTTCCAGCGCTCCATATATTCCACGCCGTTCTATGCAGAGTTCCAGGACCATAAACTGAACTTCATAGACGCAGCCGGTGCCGATGATTTCATCGAGGGTGCAATCCTTGGCCTGAATGTGTGCGACAGCGCAATCATGGTAGTCAACGCAGGTGCCGGCGTTGAGGTAGGTACCGAGATACACGGCCGCTACGTAGAGCAGTACAAAAAACCGATGCTCATTGCCGTGAACCAGCTCGAGACCGAGAAGGCAAACTGGGAGAACACTCTGGACAGCCTGCATCAGGCTTTCGGGTCAAAGGCCGTTCCCGTACAGTTCCCCGTTAACCCGGGTCTGGAATTCAACGCCGTTGTGGACGTCCTCAAGATGAAGATGTACAAATTCTCCGGCGAAGACGGCAAGACCGAGGAGTGCGACATCCCCGCCGACCTGATGGACCGCGCAGAGGAGATGCATTCCGCAATGGTAGAGATGGCTGCAGAGAGCGACGAGGCGCTGATGGAGAAATTCTTTGACGCAGGCGAACTTACCGAAGACGAACTTCACGCCGGCCTGAACGCAGGCTTCGTGAAAGGCGAGTTCTATCCCGTGTTCTGCATCTCGGGCAAGAAGGATATGGGTGTCAAGCGTATGCTCGAATTCCTCACCGAGGTTGCTCCCGCTCCCAAGGAGGACGCTTCCGGCAAGACATCCCTGTTCGTATACAAGACCGCTCTGGAGCAGCACCTTGGCGACGTTACCTATTTCAAGGTAGTAAGCGGCAAGATCTCCGAGGGACAGGATTTCGTAAATGTAGACAACGGCAGCAAAGAGCGCATCACCACGCTCTATGCCGTAGCCGGCAAGAAGAAAGAGAAAGTCACCGAACTGGTGGCAGGCGATATGGGTTGTACTGTCAAGCTCAAATCGGTCAAGACCAACCAGACCCTCAACACGCCCGGTTATGACACCGCATTCCCGCCCATCGAGTTCCCGCCGGCAAAATACCGTGCCGCCATCAAGGCTTTGGACGAGAAGGACGACGAGAAGCTGGGCGAGGCGCTCAACCGTGCCGCCGCAGAGGATCCCACCCTGCGTGTGGAGTATTCCAAGGAGCTCCGCCAGACCATCATCAACTGTATGGGAGAGCAGCACATCAATATCCTCAAGTGGCATCTGAACAACGACTATAAAATCGAGATCGAGTTCTTCGCTCCCAAGATTCCGTACCGCGAGACCATCACCAAGGTGGCTACGGCAGAGTACACCCACAAGAAACAGTCCGGTGGTGCAGGTCAGTACGGCCGCGTAGTGATGTTGCTCGAGCCCATCGTAGAAGGTGTTGAACCCGCCAAGAGCTTCAAGATTGACGGCAAGGACACCCAGCTTCCCATCAAGGCCAAAGAAGAGGCCGATCTGGACTGGGGCGGCAAGTTCGAGTTCATCAACAGCGTTGTCGGCGGTGCCATCGATGCCGGCTTCATGCCCGCCATCAAGAAAGGTATCATGCAGAAACTGGAGGAGGGCCCTCTGACAGGTTCTTACGCCCGCGACATCCGCGTATATATCTACGACGGTAAGATGCACCCGGTTGACTCCAAGGAAATCGCCTTCATCATCGCCGGCCGCAACGCCTTCAAGGATGCCTTCAAGAAGGCCGGCCCGAAGCTTCTGGAGCCTATTTACATGGTCGAGATCATGGTTCCGGGCGACTGCACCGGCGACGTTATGAGCGACATCCAGAACCGCCGCGGTATCATCGAGGGCATGGGCGCCGAAAAGGGCTTCCAGGTGCTCCGTGCACGCGTGCCTCTGGCAGAACTCTACCGCTATTCCACCACTCTGAGCTCTATCACTTCCGGCCGCGGAACCTTCACCATGACCTTCATCGAGTACCAGCAGGTACCTATGGATGTTCAGGAGAAGCTCCTCAAGGAATACGAAGAGTCCCAGAAAGAAGAGGAATAATCCTTTTGATACAGCTACAGCTTTGATTGAAGCTACAGGCATAGAAAAATCGTTCGGTACCCTTAAGGTTCTTAAGGGTATCGATTTTTCTGCCTCCAATGGCGAGGTGGTGAGCATTGTAGGGGCCAGCGGTGCTGGCAAGAGCACGCTGCTGTCCATACTCGGTTCGCTCTCGCGTCCCGATGCCGGCAAGGTCCTGATTGACGGCACCGACATCTTTTCTCTGGGAGAGAAGCCCCTGGCGGCCTTCCGCAACCGCAAAATCGGCTTCGTGTTCCAGTTCCACCACCTTCTCCCGGAGTTCACCGCCATGGAAAATGTGCTGCTTCCGGCAATGATAGGCGGCAGCTATGGGGCGGCAGCGCGCTCGCGGGCAGAGGAACTGCTTGAGGTTCTGGGCGTTGCCGGCCGTGCCAGCCACAAGCCTGCCGAAATGAGCGGCGGCGAGCAGCAGCGCGTGGCGGTGGCCAGGGCGCTGATAAACTCCCCCTCCATACTGTTTGCCGACGAGCCCAGCGGCAATCTGGACAGCGTCACCCGCGCCGAGCTGCACCAGATGTTCTTTACCCTGCGCGAACGCTACGGCACCACCATCGTGATAGTGACCCACGACAAGGACCTGGCCGCCATGAGCGACCGGGCTCTGGAGATGAAGGATGGCTTGTTCGTATAATGTTTACTTTCAAACAGTTCAGTGTAAATGACAGTCGGTGCGCGATGAAAGTCGGCGCCGATTCTGTTTTGCTGGGGGCGTGGATGAGCGTAGGCGGCGCGGCCCGCCTTCTGGACGCCGGCTGCGGCTGCGGCATCCTGGCCCTGATGGCGGCCCAGCGGCTTGCCGATGCCGGAGCGTCTGATTATCAAATAGATGCCGTGGATATAGAGCCCGGCGCCGTGTCCGATTCGCTGGATAATTTCGCGGCCTCGCCCTGGGCAGGGCACCTGTCTGCAAGGCAGATATCCCTGCAGGAACTTGCCTCCACAGCCCGGCCGCACAGCTATGGCCACATCATCTGCAATCCTCCTTATTACGACGGCAGCCCTTCTTCCCGCAGCGCAGAGCGAGACAAGGCCCGCAGCACCGCCACGCTGCCCCGCGCAGAGCTGCTTTCTGCGGCCTCAGGACTTCTGGATGAGCAAGGGTTCCTCTCTCTGGTTTTACCCGCCGCAGAGGGCAGGAAAATGCTTCTGGAGGCGACCCTTGCCGGCTGGTCGCCGCGCCGCCAGTGCTTTGTCTGCACCAAAGAGGGAGCCGCCCCCAAGCGCCTGATGTTGGAACTCTCCCCGGCTCCCGGCCCCCTTAAAACAGAAACGCTCACCGTAGGCGGCGAGCGTTATCTGGAACTTACTTCTGGGTTTTATCTGCGGGCTCTTTAGAGGCGTCTTTGAGTCGGGCGTGTATGCGCTTGCCGCCCTTGTGTGGGCCGTCATCCTTGAATTTTTTAAACAGGTGCATGCGGAAGTCATCTTCGGCCGCAAACAGGGCGGCGACCTTCTTTATGGGCAGAACCTGTTTGAAACGGGCGGTGTAGCGGGCCATCAGGTCGGCTTCCTGCTGCTTGGCCGCAAGCAGTTCGTCTATCAGCTTCTGGGCATCGGCGTCGGAGAGCTCATCGCTCTTGCGCAGCTGTTTGGTGGCTCTCATCACACTCTGATGGGCCGCTTCGGCAGCCTTGCTGTATTCGTTGTACACGGGCCAGAAGGCCTGGGCCTCTTCTACGTTGAGGTCAAGCTTCTGGGTGATGAAGGCTATCTTTTCCGCCTCGAACTTTTCGTGCATCCCGGCGTGGCCTTTCTTTTCCGCCGGAGCTTCGGTCTGGGCCAGGGCGCTGAGGCTGAGCGCAATGGCTGCGCATATTGCTAATGCTTTTTTCATAACGCTTAAACTTTATTCGGCATTGGCCAGCGCCGTGTAGATATATTCGCCGCTGAGGCCGTTATATGCCAGATATTCAATTATTTCGTCTTGTGAGAGAGTTTCGCTGCCGGAGGCCTCCAGCTCGGAAGGCTGCGCTCCGCTGGCCGCAAACCATTCTGCCATGGCCGCATACTCTTCGTTATCGCCCAGGGCGAGAGAGGCGTCTGTGCTGCCCGGGTTGAGCCACAATGCAGTTGCGGCCACTGCCACCAGGCAGGCTGCAGCGGCGGCCAGCCACCAGCGGCGCAAAGGTGAGCGACGGGCGGCGGGCTTTGATGCGGAGGCTGCGATGCGCTCGGCCACGCGCTGCGGCAGGCTTTCAAAATAGCCTTCCGGCACGCTGAACGGGGTGTTTTTGAGTTCGGGCCGTTCGAGGATATTGTCTTTCTCTGTCATCTTTTCTGAAATACTCTCAATCTTTTGACATCAGTCGCACTCAAAAGTTTAAAAATCTATATCCACATTGGCCTTGACATATTCCAGCACCTTGCCGTAGGCGTGGTGGTAAGAGGCCTTGAGCGCCCCCACGGAGGTGCCCAGGGCCTTGGATATCTGCTCGTAAGGGGTTTCGTCGTAATATCGCATGCAGAACACCGCCCGCTGCTTGGGCGGCAGGGTGGCGATGGCCTTCTGCAGGGTCAGCTGAAGAGAGTCGCCGCTGAAGTTCTTGTCCGCAGCCAGCCGTCCGGAGAGCTCTTCCGGGTCGCCGTTGGCCAGGTCCAGCTTCTTTCGGCTAAGGAAGGTCAGCGTCTCGTTGGTCGCTATGCGATAAAGCCAGGTATAAAGGCCGCTCTCGCCGCGGAAGCGTTCCATGCCGCTCCAGGCCTTTACAAAGGTGTTCTGCAGCAGGTCGTCGGCGTCTTCGTGCACCACGACGATGCTGCGTATATGCCAGTAGAGGCGTTCACCGTAGTTTTTCACTATTTGGTTGAACGCCTCTTCTCGCTGGCCGGCCTTGAAGAGCCGGATTATTATTTGGCCGTCGTCGGTCACGTGCTATTTAAGCATCTCTTTAACTTGCTTGTAAACGTTTTCTGCGGTGAAGCCGAGTTTTTCGTCGAGCACCTTGTAGGGAGCGGAGAAGCCGAAGGACTCAAGTCCAAATATCTTGCCATTGGCGCCTACCAGGCCCAGCAGGTTCACGGGCAGACCGGCGGTGAGGCCGAAGACCTTCTTGCCTGCGGGAATTACGCTCTGCTGATATGCCTTGCTCTGGCTGCGGAACAGGCCTTCGGAAGGAGCCGAAACGATGCGAACCTTCACGCCATCCTTGCGCAGCAGTTCAGCACCGGCAACCAGGGTGGACACCTCACTTCCGGAGGCAACCATGATGACGTCGTAGCGGGCGTCGCTGCCGGCCACAACATAGGCACCCTTGGCCACCTGGCTGTAGTCGTTGCCTTCGGGCAGGTTGGCGATGTTCTGACGGGAGAGGATCAGGCAGGTCGGGGTCTCGGTGTTCTCCATGGCCAGCTTCCAGGCCACGGTGGTTTCCTCTACGTCTGCGGGACGCAGCACCAGGGTGGAGTTCTTGCCGTGGTGGTTTTTGAGTTTCTCCATCAGGCGCACCTGTGCCTCCTGCTCCACGGGCTCGTGGGTAGGGCCGTCTTCGCCCACACGGAAGGCGTCGTGGGTCCAGATGAACTTCACGGGAGTCTCCATCAGGGCGGCCATACGCAGGGCGGGTTTCATATAGTCGCTGAACACGAAGAAGGTGCCGCAGGCGGGAATCACGCCGCCGTGCAGCGCCATACCTATGCAGCAGCAAGCCATTGTGAGCTCGGCAACGCCTGCCTGCAGGAAGGCGCCGGAGAAGTCACCGGCGGTGAAGGCG
>CACXHG010000233.1 GCA_902767355.1 uncultured Bacteroidia bacterium | reverse complement strand
TCGGTATTTGCGGCAACCTGGAAATAAATGGAATATTCCCCGGTAGTCGTGTTATAATATGAGTCATAACTCTCGCTGATCCAATCCTTTGCGTCATCTGAAGGGAGCAAGACCAAATCCGGATTGGGAGCGTCCAATTGGACAATGGCCGTAAAGTAAGAACCCCTATTCGCACTCCAGTTGGAGTATCTGACTTCGATCTGGCGGTTTTCGATTTTGGTGTCGTCCTGCGAATTCCAGATGTAGTTTATGACGATATTCTCCGGCTTGACCTCCTCCGGCGCCTGCGCGAGCATTACCTGCTTTTCTACGCTGCCGGCTTTTATTGTAATCTTGGCCGAGCGGGTCTCTCCGGTCTCGTTGGGCTCCAACGTCACGGTGACCGCCGCGGCATTTTCGCTCGCATTTCCGGAGGACGGCGATACCTGGCACCAGTCCTCAGAAGATGTCACGGTCCAGTCGTTATTGGCAACGAAACTAAAAGTAGCGGCATTCTCGCCGGCAGGCACCAGGATGGTCTGGGTCTTGATTTCGATGGAAGGAGTGTGATTTGGCTCGGGGTCAGGCTTTTTGCAGGCCGACACCACGCTCATGGCGCAAATCGCGGCCAGAGTCATCAGAATAGTCCTTTTCATACCATAAAATGTTTAAAACGTTTTCGGTAAAGGTAAAAACTTTCTGATTATCAAACAATAGCCCCCCCTTTACACTGTCTTGAAAGATTCGCGCTCGAAGGGCTTGCACGATTCTTTAACCCTTGAGCACGCGATTTGGCGTATCGCGCTGATAATCGTAGCAATTTTTAATACTCCGCGCTATGCGCCGAATCACTCCTACCGGTCCATCGCCTGGATCATTGGGCCCATTCCGAGTGGACATTTGCTCTTTTACACGAAAATCCCTAACTTAGAGCAAATTAATCCATAACGCTATGAAAAATTCTGTTTATGTGGCTCCCGCGGCAGAAATATTCGAATTCTGCCCGGGGCGGGTAATATGCCAGAGCGAACCCGGCCGCTCGGTGGTCTATGGCGACGAGGGCAAAGCCGGCGGCGATATCAACGACGATAATTATGTCAACGGAGGGGCATTCTGATATGAAAAAGTATGTCTTTTGCCTGATGGCTGCCGCATCGATACTGGCAGCCTGCAACCGCGAGAATGCCCTTAACCCGCAAGAAGCTGCCATCTCCAACGCCAAAAGCGTAAAGGTTTATGCCGGCGGCCCAGGCACTAAAACCATCATCTCAGAAACTGGTGGCCAGTTCAGCCTGAACTGGAGCGCCGGTGACATAATTGCAGTTTGGGAAGCGGTGCCGTATATAGAAACTCTCAAGCAAGACCCGGAATATAACGGATATGTATCGCAAAGGTACGAGTCAGATCCACTTTCTGCGGCTGCCGACGCTGCAATCTTTCAGCTTAATCTGGGCGATCGCCCGGATGCGCAAAACCATGGCGACATACAGTATGTGGCCGTGTATCCGGCGGCATGTGCTGTCGATAACACCGATTGCTGGGACTATGAAAAGAAACGGATGATTGTGGCTATTGATATGCCTACCGATCAGAATCCTACGGCCGACAACTTTGACCCAGCAGCAGATGTCCTGGTATCCAAGGCCGTGCATTGCACAGATGAGCGCCCCGACCAGCTGTCTTTCCAGTTTGCGCGCGTGGGAACCATCGTGAAGATGACCGTGGGCAATCTTCCGCCCGGCGCGATGGTTACAGGCGGAGCTGTGGATTTGGGCTTTCAGTCGGGGTATTATTTCGTATACGACCCTCAGCAGGAGCGCATTACCACCAGAGACGGCGTGTACAGCATCCGCTTTGAGTATGCCGGTGAGGGTATCCAGGTGCGCGACGACGGCACAGTCACAGTCTGGATCAGGTCTATGTCCGGCGTGTCCCGGCGGCGCCTGGAGCTGAGGCTCTACTATACGTATGACGGACAAGGCTATGAAAGACATCGCATCGTCAATCTGGGCGCCCTGGGACGGACACTGGAATTCAAGGAGGGCGGCCTGACGGAGTTCTCCATAGGCGTCCCCCAGACCCCGGAGGCAGATGTCGTCAACCCGGACTTTCAGGATGTTGACTTTTACACCGGCGATGATATGGGCGAGTGCACGGTGTACTGGCCTTACGGCACCAATGAAAACCTGGCTGGATATGAGTGCTTTATGCGGGACGAGGCTGGCTCACGCATCGACTTTGCCCGCACCGGCGTTTCCGGCAGTTACTTTACCGCTACCGTAGCGGCCTCTCTAATCCCCGGCGTATATACGGTTTATGTCCGTGCCCTGGCTGTAGAAGGAATGCAGTCCCAGACGGAATATCTTGAGAAGGAACTGGAGATAGGTCTGCCGCAGGAATTGATAATAAATTATTCCAAGGGCTATGGTAATTTACATCCTGCCGGGCAAGATGCCATAGGTACAGATAAATATTTTGGTGTTCCGATATCTCACTGCAATCTCGCCTTTGCCTATTCTCCGGATTTTGATATTTACGGGCAGACGTATAACAAGCCATGGGGTCTATGGAATTCCGCACCTTTCCACTGGTCAACAATGATCGTCAAAACGAAATACATCGGAGATGGCCAGTATGCCGTATATGCATCCGACGAGTATTTCACCGATGGTTTGCCTGCAGATGCGGTGGCGCTTGAAGGCACCATAGGTTCTGACGGCGAAAGGATTTACGATCTGGCCGGGCGCAAATACTTCCTGATCTGTGGCCTTACGGCTGGGGAATGTCACTTTGACTATATAAATCTCGAATATTACAAATAGCGCCCGTCAGACCCCGTAATACCCATTGTAGCAGCGGGCGAACTTCCGCAATCCTTCGCGCAGAATGATGCGGGGGTGGGGGCTGAAGCCGAAGTCGCGCTCCAGGGCGGTGGCGTCAGCGTACGTGGTGCGCCATCGCCGGGCTGCATCGGCACCGGCTGAATCAGTTTAGCGGGAGATATCTGGATTCGCTCGCATTTTTAACCCTTGAGCACGCGATTTGGCGTATCGCGCTGATAATCAACACCCGTTTGCGGCCGGTCTTGCTCAATCCGCTATCCGGTAGCGGACTGGGCACCCACACCCTCGCCAAGCAGCTCTCCAGACCACATCCCGGTGCTCAAAGGATAAAAAACTTCGCGCTGACAATCGTAGTAGCAATTATCCTCCCTAAAATGCCCAGGCCATAATCATCGTGTTGATTCAGCCATCGGGAGACCCGGCAGCGTCACGATCGGAAGAGCCAGGGGCGACTCCTTCGGGATGCCAGGCAGCGATACTTTCGGGAAACCCGGGAGTATCACGATCGGAAGAGCCAGGGGCGACTCCTTCGGGATGCCAGGGGCGGCAGTGACACCGACGGAATGGTCGAAGTCAAAATGGATAGGATCGGCGGCAGTGGCTCTCCGCTGGGGAAAGGCCGCGCCACGGATCAAAGCGCCTTCATCAAATACTCATAGGGCAGCATCACTATGCGTGCTATCTGTTTTTTCGAGCAGAGATACTTCCTTCGCAGGCGGCGGGCAAGCCGAAGCCGGTCCGGGGCAGACAAGTCGCGGATATTGTCCGTCCCGAACATTTCCCTTGACAAGACCATACGCGCTATCCTCAGTTCGGCATCCGGCAGCTGCAGGGTATTCCAGTCCCCGTAATCCCGCTCAATCTCTTCATCTTTGTTCATTGACAGGTAGTACATATAAGATTTTGTCGTCCTGTACAATTGCTCCACAGCGGCGGCTGCCACATAATTCTGCGGAAGGATTATACCATCTTTGAACAGCCAGCCGTCAGGGAGATCCCGCCGGCTGCGACACAGCTGGCGCCGCTGTTTTGCACCAAGGTCGGCCAGTTTTACGGTGCCGAGATCCGGAACTTTGCTCCGGCTACTGAAATACAACGATCCCGAGCTCCAGGGATAATCGTAAAACATCTCCATTCTGGCCTTAGTCGGGTTTTTTACGACATAGGCGATTACCGTTCTGAGATAGTCGGCATCGTGTATCGGCAGAACTTTTACAGGCAGGCGGCTGAGCGAGGCCTTTTCTTGATAAACGTCGGTAGTATACTTGCCCGTCAGTCGCTTGAACTCTATCGCATAAGCGAAACCGTCGTCTTCGCTTGCAAATCGCCCGACAATATGAAAGTGATTTCCCATCAGCACGAAGGCGTAAATCTCAACCGGCCTGTGCAGTGTGCAAATCGCGAGACGGTTCATCGCGGCCTTGAAATCGGACTCATTTCTGAAGAGGACGGCTGACGAGTTGCCGTCAGAACAAATGTGGTAGAAACCACCCATTGATATCCCGGTATTCTCCATCACTGGCAATATTTTGGCTTTCACCCGGATAAAAGCGTTGTTGCACATTCATCTCCTCGCGGTACTCTGCCTGTTCCGGGCAGGCAGGCACCGTTACCAAGTGCGAAGTTTGCACTTTTTCATCGATTTCAAAGTATCGGGCGCCGTTTTTCTGCAAATTGCCTGTATTTTTTAACCCTTGAGCACGGCAGCTGCGCGTATCGTGCTGATAATCAACATACTTTTGCGGCCGGTCTTGCTCAACCCGCTCTCCGGTAGCGGACTGGGCACCCACACCCTCGCCAAGCAGCTCTCCAGGCCACATCCCGGTGCACAAGCACTAAAAAAACGGCGGACACCACTCAAAAAAAACCGTCCCCGGTGCGCAAGTTTCAAAATCGGCGGCGGATTGGACAACGCCCGTGCGAGCCGCTGTCATCCGCCGCCGGGTATTGATTATTTGGCGCCGTTTTAGTAACTTTGTTAGAATCAACCCAAAAATCATCTTATGAAAGTACACTTTTCTATTCAATACAACACCGCCTGGGGCGAGAGTCTGGCGATGAAGACCGCGGGCAAGCTGCGCCCGATGGAGTATGCTGGCGGCGGCCGCTGGGAAGCAAGCCTCGGCGGCAGGGATATCCGCCCCGGAGACGAATACTCCTATATTGTGGTAAAAGATGGCAAGGCCTGCCGCAGCGAGTGGCGCGCACACACGCTCTGCCTGCCACAAGGAGTTGTAGATGCCGAGGTGCGCGACCGCTGGATCGACCGCCCGGCCGACAGCGCTTTCTGGGCGTCGGCCTTCAAGGACGTTATCTTCCGGCGCGATGCCGTCAAGCCCAAAGCCCTAAAGGGTAATGTGCTGCTGCGCACGGCCGTGGCGCAGATAAAGCCCGGGCAGGCTCTGGGCGTCACCGGCAGCATCAAAGCCCTCGGAGCCTGGAAAAAGCCCGTCACAATGGACAGCAGCCGCTTCCCCTGGTGGGAAACCGCCATCGACGCAAAAGAAGCCTTCGAATACAAATACGTGATTACCGATGCCAAAAGCGGCGAGATAATAGCCTGGGAAGAGGGCGCAAACCACTTCTGCCCCGCCCCCGGGATGGACACGACGGAGACCGCAGCCGGCATGAAAGCGGCCAAAAAGAATCAGGCCACGCTGAAAGCGGTGGTTGTGGCCGACACAGCGCCGCGCTTCAATATCACGCCCTGGCGCGGGGCTGGCGTCGCCATCCCGGTGTTCTCGCTGCGCACAGAAAACAGCTTCGGCGTGGGCGAGTTCGCCGACATCAAGAAAATGGCGGACTGGGCCGTGGCCACCGGGCAGAACATCATCCAGCTGCTGCCCATCAACGACACCACCATGACCGGCAGTTGGCAGGACTCCTATCCCTACAACGCCGTGAGTTCGTTTGCCCTGCACCCGCAGTTTCTGAACCTGCCCGCCGCCGGCATAGGCCAGACCAAGGCCTACAAGGCCCTGCAGACGGAGCTGAACGCCCTGCCGCAGGTAGATTACGAGCGGGTCAACACAGAAAAGATGCGTCTGCTGCACAAGCACTTCAGCGCCAAGGCCGATGCGCTCACCTACGAGGCCGGCTATACCCGCTTCGTACAGGAAAACGCCTCCTGGCTGACGCCCTACGCGGTATTCTGCTGCCTGAGAGACGAAAACCGAAACGTCGATTGGCGCACCTGGGGCAAATGGTCCAAATACAGCAATAAGAAGGCGGACGCCTACGCCAAGGAGCACCCGCAGCAGGTGGCTTTCTGGTATTGGATTCAGTATCAGCTGGATGTGCAGCTCAAAGACGCCGTGGCATACGCCCACAGCCGCCGCGTGGCCATCAAGGGCGACCTGCCGATCGGAGTGAGCCCCGTGAGCGTGGATGCCTGGACCAATCCCGAACTGTTCAACCTGGACATGCAGGCCGGGGCACCGCCGGATGCCTTCAGCGCCGACGGCCAGAACTGGGGTTTCCCGACCTACAACTGGGACAAGATGTCCGAAGACGGCTACGCCTGGTGGAAGGCCCGCCTGAAGAAGATGAGCGAGTATTTCGACGCCTACCGCATAGACCATATCCTGGGATTCTTCCGCATCTGGGAGATCCCCGCCAAATACAAAAGCGGCCTGATGGGCCACTTCTCGCCCGCTTTGCCCTACAGCGGCAGCGAACTGGCAGCCAAGGGTTTCGATGTATCCGGCGGGACCTATGTCACCCCCGGCCTGGACCCCACCGACGTGCTGTTTGTCCAGGACCCCCGGCGCAAGGGCTTCTGGCACCCGCGCATCAGTGCCCAGTACACAGCCACCTACGCCCGCCTGGACCAGTGGCACAAAGACAGCTTCAACGCCCTCTATAACGACTTTTTCTACCACCGCCACGAGCAGTTCTGGCGCGAAAGCGCGATGAAAAAGCTCCCGAGCCTGCTGCGCTGCTGCGACATGCTCTCCTGCGGCGAGGACCTGGGCATGATACCCGGCTGCGTGGCCTCCGTGATGGAAGAGCTGAACATCCTGAGCCTGGAAATCCAGCGCATGCCCAAAGATCCGAAGCAGGATTTTGCCGACCCCGCCCGCTACCCCTACTGGTGCGTGTGCGCCACCGGAACCCACGACACATCGACCCTGAGGGCCTGGTGGGAAGAGGACCGCAGCCTGACGGCCAAATACTATGCGCAGATGATGCACCGCAGTGGCCAGCCGCCGTATTTCTGCGAGCCCTGGGTGGCAGAAGCCATCGTGGGCGAGCACCTGGCCTCGCCCGCCATGCTGACCATCCTGCCCCTGCAGGACTGGCTGGCCACCGACGGCGCTGTGCGCTACGCCGGCGATCCGCAGGACGAACGCATCAACATTCCCGCCAACCCCCGCCACTACTGGCGCTGGCGCATGCACAAATGCCTGGAAGAGCTCATCGCAGACAAAACCCTGGGCGAAAGGCTGCGCTCGCTTATCCAAAACGCCGGAAGGGGCCTCTAATCGGACCCTGGCTCCAACACCGCCTGACTCCCAATATTTTATTTGGAGTTTTTAGGTATTTTGTGTAAGTTTGTCAGCTTTTTGCGCCAAAATATGAAAAATCGTAATCTGACCAATAAACAATTGTTCAATCTGAACTTCGGATATTTCGGAGTCCAGATCGCCTACGCCCTGCAAAGCGCCAATATTTCGCGCATTTTTGCAACCCTGGGCGCAGACCCGCATCAGCTGAGTTTCTTCTGGATACTCCCGCCGCTGATGGGCATGATAGTGCAGCCGCTCATAGGCAAGTGGAGCGACCGCACCTGGTGCCGTCTGGGCCGCCGCAAACCTTATCTGCTGGTGGGCTCCATAATCGCCGTGCTGGTGATGCTGTTTCTGCCCAACGCCGGCAGCCTGCACTTCTCCACCCGGGTCTTCCTGGGTCTGAACATGGCCATGTGGTTCGGCCTTTTCTCGCTTATCTTTTTGGATACCAGCATCAATGTGGCCATGCAGCCCTTCAAGATGATGGTGGGCGACATGGTGAACGAGCAGCAGAAGGCCAAGGCTTATTCCATCCAGAGCTTCCTGTGCAACGCCGGCAGCCTGGTGGGCTACCTGCTGCCCATATTCTTCACCTGGATAGGCATAGCCAACGAGGCGCCCGCCGGAGTGGTGCCCGCCTCGGTCATAACCTCTTTCTATGTGGGGGCGGCCATACTGATCGCCTGCGTGCTCTACACCTTCTTCAATGTCAGGGAGATGCCGCCGGCAGAGTATGCCGAATTCCACGGTATCGACCCCTCTGCGGCACAGGACCGCAGCGAAGGCCTGTTCAGCCTGCTGTTCAAGGCGCCCAAGGTGTTCTGGACCGTGGGTCTGGTGCAGTTTTTCTGCTGGGCGGCATTCCTGTATATGTGGACCTATTCCAATGGCACCCTGGCATTTAACTGCTGGGGAGGCGCCACCGACACCGCCTCTGCGGCTTATCAGGCTGCCGGCAACTGGGTCGGCGTGGTCTTTGCCGTGCAGGCCATGGGCTCCATCGTATGGGCCCTGCTCATCCCGCGCTTCAAAAACCTCAAGACGGCCTATATCGTGAGCCTGCTCATAGGCGCAATCGGCTTTGTGAGCGTGGCTTTCATCCACGACAAATATCTGGCCTGCGTGTCATACCTGCTTATCGGCACGGCCTGGGCGGCGATGCTGGCACTGCCCTTCACACTGCTCACCAACGCACTGGAGGGCAACCCCTACATGGGCAGCTATCTGGGCCTTTTCAACGGCACCATCTGCCTGCCGCAGATTGTGGCTGCCGCAACCGGCGGCCTGGTGCTCAGGGCAGTAGGCGGGGCGCAGAGCTCTATGCTGATTATGGCGGGTATCTACCTGATAATAGGTGCCGCCGCCGTGCTGCTCGTGAAAGTGAAACCAATATCAACCAAATAACCAAAGTTTAACTAACTACCATCTGATGAAAAGATTTCTAACCGCAGTTGCTGCCATGCTCCTTCTGGGAGCCATGTTCAGCACACCTGCATCCGCTCAAGGCGGATATCAGGTTAAAGGAGTCGTAGTCGATGCCCTCGGTCCCGTGTATGGTGCCACAGTAATGGAAAAAGGCACCACCAACGGTGTCTCTACCGGTGTCGACGGCGATTTTGTCCTTAATGTTTCGGGGCCTGAGGCCCTGGTAGAGATCAGCTGCATAGGCTACGCCACGCAAAGCTATCCCGCCAGCGAGGTTCCCGGCACCATAACACTCGCAGAAGACGTCGAATTCCTCGATGCCACCGTGGTCATCGGTTACGGTTCGCAGACCAAGAAGGAGGTCACCGGCAGCGTGGCTTCGCTCAAGCCGACCGAGTTCAACAAGGGCTCCGTGGCCAACCCCATGGGTCTGCTACAGGGTAAGGTGGCCGGCCTGAACATCATCAAGAACGGCGGCGACGACCCTGCCCAGAACAGCTACAACGTGCAGCTGCGCGGTGTCGGCAGCCTCAACGGCTCCACCGAGCCCCTGTATGTGATCGACGGCGTGCCCGGCGGCAACCTTTCCAGCGTGAACCCCGCCGACATCGAGTCCATCGACATCCTTAAGGACGGCTCTGCCGCAGCCATCTACGGTACCCGTGCCAACGCCGGCGTCGTGCTCATCACCACCCGCCGCGGCAGCAGGGACGGTGCCTTCAGCGCCGAGTATAACGGCAGCGCAAGTGTGGGCTTCATCACCAACGTGCCGCGCGTGCTCACCGCAGCCGAATATCGCGAGATGATGGTTCCCAAAGGTCTCGGCACCGACTTCGGCGAAAGCACCGACTGGGTCAAGGCCATCTCCCGCAACCCGGTTTCGCACACCCATAACGTGTCCATCACCGGCGGCACCGAGAAGTTCAATTACCGCGCTTCCGTGGGTTACCGCAACCTGCAGGGCGTTGCCATCAAATCCGATTTCGACGAGATCCAGGGTCGCTTTGCAGCTGACCAGAAGGCTTTGAACGACCGCCTGCAGATCTCCTACGACTTCTCCTACACCCGCGGCTTCAAGAACTGGGCTAACTACGACAACTTCAACCAGGCCATCCGCTCCAACCCCACGATGCCCGTGATGAGCGACGATCCGAAATTCGACAAATACTTACACTATTTCGAGTCCGACAACTTCTACACCCGCAACCCGGTGAGCGACATCGAGCAGACCACCAACCAGCAGAAGGACCAGAACATGATAGGCAGCGTGCGCGCCAGCCTGGACATCGTGCGCGGCCTGAAGTTCACCACTGCTTATTCCATCCAGGAGAGTTCTTCCTGGAACGGCAAGTACCAGAACAGCACTCTGCGCGAAGTCTCCGGCCGCAACGGCGTCGCTTCCCAGAGCTATGGCGCCGTGACCCAGCAGGTTGTAGAGAACACCCTCAACTACATGGGCAGCGCCGGCCGCCACAACTACCAGTTCCTGCTCGGCCAGAGCTACCAGACCAATCTTTCCCAGGGCTTCTCTGCCAACAACTCCATTTTCCCTCTGGACAAACTTCTGTTCAACAATCTCGGCCTTGGCGAAGGTAAACTCTCCGGCAAGAGTGACGAGGCAAACCAGAAAAGTTACAAGTATAAAGACAAACTGGCTTCGTTCTTCGTGCGCGGTATGTATAACTACGACGGTAAGTATTTCCTCTCTGCCAGCGCCCGTCTGGAAGGCAGTTCCAAGTTTGGCAGCAAGGCCAATCCCGTGCTCGGCCCCTGGGGTCTCTTCCCCTCGGTTTCTGCCAGCTGGATTATAACAGAAGAAGACTGGATGAAAAATGCCACCTGGCTGGACGAGCTCAAGCTGCGCGCCGGCTACGGTGTGACCGGTAATATGCCGAGCAGCTCCTACCTCTATCTGATGCTGGTAGGACCCGGCAGCGATTACGTATTCTCCAACGGCAAATTCATCCTCCCCTGGGGACCTCAGACCAACGTGAACGAATTTATCCGCTGGGAGGAAAAGCGCGAGACCAATGTCGGTATCGACTTTGCAATGCTGGAAGGCCGCATCTGGGGTAGCCTGGACGGCTATTTCCGCAACACCACAAACCTGCTCTACGAATACGACGTGCCCCTGACCGGCGGCAACGTATCGGCCAAGAAGTGGGACAACTACGGCCAGATCCACAACTATGGCGTGGAATTCAGCCTGAACGGCATCATAATGAAGACCAAGGACCTCAACTGGACCGCAGGAGTGAACGCCGCATGGAACCGCAACCGCGTGGTACGCATCACCGGTGAGCAATACGGAGAGAAAGATGCCGACGGCAATCACATCGCAGCCTACCAGAACACCGGTTTCATATCTTCCGGCGACGGCGAGACCGGCAGCTACGTGATGCGTCTGGTCGAGGGCGAGGCCGTAGGTAATTATTACGGTTACAAGTATGCCGGCATCAAGTCCACCGGCGAATGGGTGTTCCAGACCCCTGCCGGCGGCATGACCACCGAACCTACCGACGCCGACAAGCAGGTGCTGGGCAACGCTTTCCCTCTGGTGACCCTCGGTTTCTACACCACCGTCAACTACAAGAATTTTGACCTCGGCATGAACTTCCGCGGCCAGATCGGCGGCCTGCTCTTCAACGAGACCCGCTATTTCTACGAGAACACCCGCGGCACCGAGAATGTGCTGCTGAGCTCGTTCAGCGGCGAAGCCGAGAAGCTGACCCACTGGATTGACAATCCCGGCAACACCAAGGCTTCCCTGCGCCGCTTCTCCGACTTCTACCTGGAGGATGCATCTTACGTGAAGCTGAACGACCTGACCCTGGGCTGGCGCCCTGCACTCAAGGGCACCTTTACCGACTATGTCAAGGCCCTGCGCGTTTATATAACCGCCCAGAACCTGTTCACCATCACCGGCTATCAGGGCCACGACCCTTCTACCGTCAGCATGTCCGGCCTGGCTCCGGGATTTGACGGCCGCTCTTACTATCCTACTCAGAGGACCATATCCTTGGGCGTTAACCTCAACTTCTAATGAATGAGCGTATGAAAAAGATATTTTACTCAATTATAGCAGTGCTTGCCATGACAGCCTGCGCAGACCTCAGCCCGGAAGTCTATACCGACGTTCTCAAGGAAGATTACTTCCAGACTCCCGCTCAGTTCTCTACCCTGATCGCCAACGCTTATTCCCAGCTGGCCGGAGAAAAGGGCTATATCTATCGTGAAGGCTTCTGGAGCCTGCAGGAATACACCTCCGACGAGGTGGTGGTTCCTACCCGCAGTACCGACTGGTACGACGCCGGCGTGCCCATCGCCATGCACACCCATACCTGGGAGAGCGACACCCGCGATGTGAACAATGGCTGGAGTTTTGCATACGGTGGTGTCACAAAGTGCAACACCGTGATAGACAATATCCACACTATAGCCGGCGAGAACTACGACGAGTGGAACGACGCCGCCAAGGCAGGTCTGGCAGAAGCCAAGATCCTGAGGGCCTTCTATCACCTACTGGCCATGGATGTCTATGGCAATGTGCATATCGACGACGGTGAGCGCGAGATCAAGCAGTACACCCGCAAGGAAGTGTTCGAGTGGATCGAGAAGGAACTGCTCGAGAATGCAGAGCTTGTGGACAACACCGTGCGCTACGGCTCCATGACCCGCCCCGTGGCCTACATGATACTGGCAAAACTCTACCTCAACGCAGAGGTTTACACCGGTACCCCCCGCTGGGCAGAGGCCGAAGAGTATTGCGACAAGATTATCGAAGGCGGCTACGGCTATGACCTCAACGACGACTACTTTGACGCCTTCAAGACCAACAACACGGGTAACAAGGAGATCATTTTCCCCATCGTGTTCGACTCGGTCTATGCCAACGGCAACATGTTCCATCTGATTACACAGCACTACACAATGCGCAACGTGTTCGGCTTCACCACCGACTGCTGGAACGGACCCTGCACCCTAGAGAGCTTCTACAACCTCTACAGCGACAAGGATGTGCGCCGCAACCAGTGGTTCGTCGGTCCCGTGTATGACACCGAGTCTGACTGGGAGACGATTATATACAGACGCTCATCCTGGACCGGCAACGTGGTCAAATACAAACATGGCGACACCGAGATGGATGTCATCATAACCCCCGAGGTCAAAACCATCCAGGACCCTACAGGCGCCAATTCGTGCGAGGGAGCCCGTTTCTTCAAATTCCAGTTTGAAAACGGCATAGCCCACCACGCCGACAGCGACTTCCCCGTTTACCGCTATGCCGACGTGCTGCTGATGAAAGCCGAGGCCCGTATGCGTCAAAATGGCGGCACTGCAGACGACGTCGCCCTGGAGTGCGTCAACAAGGTGCACCGCCGTGCCGGCCTGAGCAACTATACCGCAGCCCAGCTGACCCTGAAAGAGCTGCTGGCAGAGCGCGGCCGCGAACTGGCATGGGAAGGCCATCGCCGCGACGACCAGATCCGCTTCGGCACCTATGGCGGCACCTGGGAGTTCAAGAGCGCCAGCGACAAGAACCATGAGCTCTTCCCCATTCCCAACTGGGTAAGGGATGGTGCTCCCGGCGTTTACACACAGAATCCCGGATACTAGACAATAACTAATAAAATAAACAACCAACCTATTTAAATCATTACACAATGAAGAAAATCTTTTATGCAATGTGCGCCGTAGCTATGGCAATGTTTGCTACAGCCTGCAACGGCGAGAAGAAACCCATCGACGTGGATGACATCGTAGAAGACGGTGTTTACGTTATGGGCGAAGCTACCGGCTTCGACAAGGTATCAGACGTGCTTCGCATGGCCCCCGGCATCAACGAAGCCAAGGATCAGAGCGTACGCGACGGTATGTTCGAGAAATACATCGTGCTCGAGGGCGGCAAAGAGTTCTCCCTGGTATGGGTGAATGGCGGCCAGCAGACTCTCTACGGTGCATCACTGGCAGAGTTCACTCCGACTGATTTCTCCACCATTTATGCCGACAATCCTGCCACTGCCATCTTCAAGGGTGCCCTTGTGACAGGCGAAAGCGCTCCCAAGATGAAAGTTGCCGCCACCGGCCTTTATCACATCGTACTTGACCTTAACAAGGCGGGCGACCTGGACAATGCCCAGATTCTCGTGGCTCCTGCAAACTGGGGCGTACGCGGCGGCATGAACAGCTGGGGCTTCACCGAGATGGAGCACACCGCTTTCTCCAACGACGGTATCACCTACACCATCAACAATGCCGAGCTGGTAGGCGGTCTCGAGTTCAAGTTCGCTTACGGCGGTGCCTGGAAGATCACCCTCGACAATGCAGGTGAGGTAAAGGCCAACACCAACATCGGTGTTGACAGCAAGCCCGGCGGAGACAACTTCGTAATGGAGACCCCCGGTCTGTACAACATCACCCTTAACTACAAGCTGGCAGCAGGCGACGTTGCCAACAGCTTCTCCTACAAGATCGAGCTGGGTCAGGAAGTAGAAATCACCGCTCCCGAACATATGTATATGAACGGAGGCCAGTGGGGTGGCGATAGCTGGGACTGGAACGCAGAGACAATAGTAGAACTCTCCGGCATTCCTTCTGCTCCCGGCTACTTCTGGTGCACCCGCTGGTTCGAGGCTGCCAAAGGCTTCAAGTTCTGCGCAGTACGCGAGTGGAACGGCGACTTTACCGGTGACGGCACTGTGGGTTATACCGTAAAAGACGGCAACTGCTGGGTAGCAGAGGACGGCTTCTACACCGTATTCGTAAACGGCAACGACAAGGTTGTCGAAATCTATCCCGCAGAGGTTTACGGCATAGGTAACGTATGGGGCGAAAATGCCTGGGACTTCAACGCTCCCGACATCGTCAAGTTCGCTGCCGACGGCCAGAAGCTCACTGCCACTGTCAATGCAGACGGCGAGGTCCGCATCTCTTCCAAGATCCAGCCTTCCGCACCTATCGACGGCATCACAACTCCCAACGGCTGGATCGACTGGTGGAAGACCGAATTCGTTTTCTTCGACGGTAAGATCGCTTATCGCGGCGCCGGTGGAGACCAGGCACGCGTAAACGTAACCGCAGGCCAGAAGATCACACTCGACTTCAACGCCGGTACTGCTACCGTAGAATAATCCTTCTACACAATATTTTGGCCTGCAAGCCCCTGATACGGACTTGCAGGTCCCATTTATAGACGAGCTTATGAAACGCATTTTCCTTATACTGGCGCTGCTGCCGCTGCTGGCAGCCTCCTGCCACAAGCAGCCTCAGCCAGTCATCCCGGACGAGGGTGAGACAGTCGTGATTCCGACCTATGCCGACGGTGAAAAGCAGGGCAGAATCACCTACCAGCTGCTCATCTACAGCTTTGCCGACAGCGACGGCGACGGCATAGGCGATTTCAACGGCATACGCTCCAGGCTGGACTACCTGGACGGACTCGGCGTGTCGGCCATCTGGCTTTCTCCCGCCCATCCGGCAGATTCCTATCACGGCTACGATGTCACGGACTATGCTGCCGTCAACCCCAAATACGGCACCGAGGCAGACTTCAAGGCCATGATAGACGCCGCCCACGCCAAAGGGATAAAGATTTATATGGACTATGTCCTGAACCACACCGGCAAAGGGCATCCCTGGCTTGCAGAAGCGCTTTCCGCTGCCGACAACCCCTACCGCGACTGGTATCTGATAAGCGCAAACCCTGCGACGGGATGGAAAGACTTCCCCATGCTCGGCGGCTATTCTTATAACCAGGACGAGTGGCATTCCGCGACCAGCGGAGCGCCGCGTCTGAAAATCAGCAGCACCACCGAGGCTGTCACCGGCAGCGGCTCCGCCAGCTGGAACCTGTGGACCTGGGCGCCCGGCCAGGATGGCAGGGAAGTCAAGTTTACCGCCGGCAGCGACGGCTCGTATTACACCGTGATGGACCTCAGCGGCAAGACAGGATTCCTTGTCAGGAAGAATTCCACCTGGAACGCCGGCTCCAAATTCGGCGCCTCGACAGCCGACTTTACTTTAAGCGAGGGCGTGCCCGTGAGTCTTGTGGCAGATGGCGGCGACATCTATTTCACCGGAAACGGTCGCTATCGCCTGGATCTGACGGATGTGACTACTTCGACCGTATATTACATGGGGGCCTTCGGCAGCTGGATGCCCGACATCAACTATGGCGCAGCCGCCACAGCCGAGACCTCCGCGCCGTTTATCGCCCTGGCAGAAACCGTAGACAAGTGGATCGCCCTTGGCATCGACGGCCTCAGGCTGGATGCCGTCAAGCATATCTACGGCGGCATGAATACCTTCAACAACGCCGCCAACGTGGCCTTCCTTGGCAAGTGGTACGACCGCTGCAACGCCAGCTACCGCAAGACCCATTCGGAAGATTTTTATATGGTGGCCGAGTGCTGGATGGACGCGTCTTCGGTTGCCCCGTATTACAAGGGCCTGCCCGCAAACTTCGAGTTTGACTTCTGGGAGCGGCTCAAATGGGTGCTGAACCAGCGCACCGGATGCTATTTCTGCAAGGACCTGATGGGCTACCGAAAGCTCTACAACGCGCAGCGCAGCGGGGCGATAGCCGCCACCAAGCTCTCTAACCACGACGAGACCCGCGCCGCAACCACCCTCGGCCGCGACATGGCCAAGATGAAGCAGGCCGCGGCTTTTCTGATGACCGCAGAGGGCGAGCCGTATATCTACCAGGGCGAAGAGCTCGGCTACTGGGGCAAGGACGGCGACGAAGGCGGACGCGACGAGCTGGTGCGCACTCCCATCGTGTGGGACAAGGCTGCTGATGCCGCCAAGGGCGACCTGGGCGGCCATATCGACAGCGAGTTGGTCACAGACGCCATCTCCGTCCAGAAGCAGCAGGGCAATGCCTCCAGCCTTTTGGCAACTTATTACAAATGGACGCAGGCGCGCAACAGCTGCAAGGCCCTCGCCGGCGGCAAGATGAGCGCCCACTCCAAATATAACGACAGCAACACCCTCGATGGCAGCATCGCCGCCTGGTATATGACTGCGTCATCTGGTGAAAAGGCGCTGGTGCTGCACAATGTAGGCTCCGGCGAAAAGGTTTTGGAACTGCCGTCAGACAAGCTTGACAATGTTGTCGTATCGCTCGGCAGCGTATCCGTGTCCGGCTCCACCGTAACTCTTGGAGCATCATCTTCAGTGGTATTTCTTCAATAATCGATAATATTCCAATAAGCATGAAAAAGATACTCACCCTGATAGCGGCCGTCGCCGCAATCGCCGCCTGCCAGCCCAAACAGCACCAGGCCGCACACCACCCCGAGTGGACCTATAACTCTGTGTTATACGAAGTAAACATACGCCAATTCTCGCCCGAAAGCTCGTTTGCCGGCGTCCAGGCGCAGCTGCCCCGCCTCAAGGAACTGGGCGTGGACTGCCTTTGGCTGATGCCTATGTATCAAATTGGCGTGGAGGGCCGTAAGGGCACCCTGGGCTCTTATTATGCCATCAGCGACTACTGCAAGGTCAATCCCGAATTCGGCACCATGGAAGACTTTGACCGCCTCCTGGCCGCCGCTCACGACCAGGGCTTCAAGGTGATTCTGGACTGGGTGGCCAACCAGACCGCGCCCGACCACATCTGGATGAGCACCAAGCCCGCCGAATTCTACGAGCGCGACAGCGCCGGCAATGCCATCTGGGAATATGACTGGACCGACACCCGCAGCCTCAACTACGCCTGCAAGGATGTCTGGAAAGCCCAGGAAGAGTGCATGCGCTTCTGGCTGGACAAGGGCGTGGACGGCTTCCGCTGCGACGCGGCCGGCGAAATGCCCGCAGAGTTCTGGCACGATGTGATGCCCCGGCTGAACGCCGACTATCCCGAGGCCTACTTCCTGGCCGAGGCCGAGCGCACCAACCTGGCCGATCCCGACAGCTGTTTCGACGCCACCTACGCCTGGGAGCTGCACCATCTGCTGGGCGACATCGCCGCCGGGCAGAAGAGCTACGACGAGCTGCGCGCATACCTCAAACGCGACGCAGAGAATTATCCCGCGAGCGCCTTCCGCCTGAGCTTCACCTCCAACCACGACGAGAACTCATGGAACGGCACCGAGTTCGAGCGCATGGGCGACGCCGCAAATGCCTGCGCAGTGCTCTGCTTCACCCTGCCGGGCAGCCAGCCGCTGATATACACCGGACAGGAAATCGGCCTGAGCCGCCGCCTGGCCTTCTTCGAAAAGGATCCAATCACCGACTGGAGCGGCAATCCCTACACGGATTTCTTCAGAGGGCTGATAGACCTCAAGCACAGCAATCCCGCCCTGGACGCGGGAGAGAGGGGCGGCGTCTATGCTGAAATACCGCAGGCGGATGCCAATGTGTTCGCTTTCAGCCGCACCAGGGGGCGCAACAGCGTGATCGTGGCCGTCAACCTCACCAGCGAAGACGCCACCCTCACCCTCCCGCTCAAGGGCCGCTGGGCCAACGCCTTCACCGCCGAGCCCGCCAGCGGCACCTACACCCAGCCCCTGCCCGCCGGCGGCTGGGTAATACTCCGCAAAACAAACTAGTTTGACTAAGCTTTTGCAAGAGAAGAACCTTTGCAAAAGCTACTGGGGCACTAGCTTCGGTTCTCCTATGTTCATACAAAATCCGATTTATGACTCGCTTTAATACAAGAACCCGAACATCCAGAGCGGCACTTGATTGTCAAAAGCGTACTCTATATCATCCTTGACGATGTAGCCCTCTTTAGCGTCTTCAATCTGCTTCTTACCCTTTTTGCGGCCACCTACCTCGAAGGTCTTTCCTTCGATTTCAAAGTCGGATATCGGAGATTCAAGGGGCTCATATTTTTGTTTTGTCCAGCAGAAGAATATGGTCTCGCGTGAATTGCCCGTATTTGGTAATTCTCCGGACAGGATGTATGCCATGTTGGGGTTATGGAGATATAACTTGTCCATTTTCCGCAGGATGGCGTCACCGTTTGCCTTCATTCTGAGAATGGAAACCAGTTCAGCTTTTTCAAGATACTCCAGGTACTTAGGCAAATCGTCACGATCAAGGCCTAGGTCCCTCGCCATGTCTGAATAATTGATTTTGACAGGGACGCTTTTTGAAATGTAGTACATGAATTTCTTGAGCTTCTGCGTGGCCGCAATGGTCATTCTGGCATATTTGGGGATATCTACTTCTACAGTAGTATTGATAATTTGACGCAATCGCGTCTCGGATTCTGGCTCCAAGGAAAAAGGATAGCATCCTTTCTTCATATATTCGTCAAAGTATTTAAGCGGGCGCTCCGGACCGTATGGGAAATCAACCTTGCCTTGCAGAATTTCATCCAGCGTTGCGGTTTTCAGTGACCATCCGAGGCGGAGGTTGAGATATTCGCGGAAAGACCATTCCGGCAGGTGATATTCTATGACACGGCGGCTCAGATCAGCTCCGCCCTCTTTGAGATCAAGCATGGAACTCCCAGAGTAGACGATGTGTAGCAGCGGCAGGCAGTCATAGATATTCTTGATTTCCCGGCTCCAGTTCTCGTACTTATGAATTTCGTCTATGTACAGGAATTTGCCTCCCCGAGCAAAGAAGTGCTTGGCCGTATCCAGCAGGGTGTGTGCAGCGAAGTAGATGTCATCGGCAACTACGTATAGGGATTCGTCTCGGTTCCCCTGTTGTTTGATGTGCTGAAGGATGAGGGTTGATTTGCCTACACCTTTTTGCCCCAGGATGCCAAGGACACGTACATCCCAGTTGATGGTCTGGTGCTGTTCCCGAAAGAAATCCATCGGGGTGAGCTCCAGTAGCTGATAGAATTGGTTGTAAAGTTCCTGCATAACGCGCTGCGGTATTTATTCTGCACAAATATAGGAAAATTGCGGGAAAATATCCGCAATTTTCTAAAAAAGTTGCGGATGGTTATCCTTGAAGAGCTTTTTTAGATCGTCCCATCCTGCCCCTAGTAACCAACGGTAATGCAAACTGCACGATGCCGGGGTCAATGCAACGTTTTTCATGACTATCAAAGTTACAAAGAAATACAAGGTCTCGCAAATTAAAACTATTGTTCAAAAACTTGTTGATAATTCGGAATTTAGTTGTATATTTGCAGCCCGCAAAAATTGCGAGAGTTTATACAACTAATTTATTTACACCAAATTATCTACAATGCCTGGATTAATTGGAAAGAAAGTCGGAATGACTTCCATGTTCGATGCAAACGGTATCAACGTACCTTGCACCGTAATTGAGGCTGGTCCGTGTGTTGTTACGCAAATTCGTACAGTAGAGAAAGATGGTTATGCCGCTGTACAGCTTGCCTAT
>CACXHG010000232.1 GCA_902767355.1 uncultured Bacteroidia bacterium | reverse complement strand
TCGTTGCTACAATATTCCTGCTTGTACTTTTGTCTTCCAATATTTCAATCAACTTCCCCTCCCTTTCCGAAGGGGACTGCAAAGGTAAACAACTTTTGCAATTGCACAAATTTTTTTGATTATTTTCGCGCTCGAAAGCAAAAAACCATCTCGATGAAAAGCTACTGGCAGTTGTTCTGGACCTTCGTGAAAGTGAGCGCCTTCACTATCGGCGGGGGAATGGCTATGATTTCGGTGGTGCGGGACATCCTGGTGGTGAAGCGCAAGTGGATGAGCGAAGACGAATTTATGGACATAGTGGCCATCTCGCAGGCGCTCCCCGGCCTTATGGCCGTGAATACCGCCATCTTCATCGGCTACCGGCTGCTGGGCACCAAAGGCAGCATAGTCGCCACCCTGGGCAGTATCCTCCCGCCCTTTATCATCATCCTGGCCATCGCCATGGTCTTCACGGGCTATAAAGACAACAAGGTTGTAGAAGCCATTTTCAAGGGCATACGCCCGGCAGTGGTGGCCCTGATAGCAGTGCCGACAATCCAGATGGCCATACGCCAGAAACTCGGCTGGCTTTCAGGCGGCCTTGCACTGGCAACAATGCTTCTGATCGCCTTCCTGAAGGTGTCTCCTATCTATATTATATTGGTTGTGGGGGTCATTGCCGCCGCAATCGCAAAATACAGGGAGGGCCGGCAATGATATTTTTCGAACTTTTCTATACCTTCTTTTTTATAGGGATGTTCACCATCGGAGGCGGCTATGCCATGCTCAGCCTCATCCAGCATCAGGTCGTGGTGGTCCACGGCTGGATCAGCGCCGAGGCCTTCACCGACATCGTCGCCATCAGCCAGATGACGCCCGGCCCCATCGGCATCAACAGCGCCACCTACATCGGCTACAGCGTGATAGAGGCCCTGGGCTATTCCCACGCCGCCTGCATCGCCGGTAGTATGCTGGCTACCAGCGCGGTAGTGCTGCCGTCTTTCCTTATAACATACTGGATATGCCGCCTCTATACGCGGCTTAGAAACAACCCGGTGTTTGCCGCCGTCCTCAAAAGCTTCAAGCCGCTGGTCATAGGCCTGCTGGCTGCGGCCGCCATCGCGCTGATGACTCCCAGCAACTTCATAGACTACAAAAGTTGGATAATCTTTGCCGCGGCGTTTGCGCTCACGATGTTCACCAGGCTCAGCCCGATGCTGGTCATTGTCGCCGCCGGTATCGCGGGTTTTCTGCTCTACTACCCGTAAAGGCGTAAAGCCTATTCTTCGCTGACCACCTCTGCGTCAACCACTTCGGCTTCCGAGGCCTCCTGGCGGAGGGCATCGGCGGCGGTGCGCTGCAGCCAGGCCTGCTCTTCGGCCTTGGCGGCGCGGCGCATGATCACAGTGGAGGCTATCTCCGTAAAGGCATAGACCACCAGCGCTGCACCGAACACGATAAAGAGCGTTTCCTGAGCGCGGAAGATGTTGCAGAGCACAATGATGCCCAGCACCGCTATGGCAAACGGCAGCAGCATCAGCGCCCAGGGCACCGGCACGGCGCGGCGGGCCAGCATAAGATTGACTATCTGCCCTATACCGAAAATCAGCATTACCGCCCCGAGGAAGTACATCAACAGGCCGGCGAAAAAGCCGGGAAAGATGAGCAGCAACAGACCGAAGATGATGTCGAAAATACCGTTGATGGTGATCAGATTGTCGTGCTGCGAGCGCTCCTTGAGAGCCAGGGCTATGGACACGCCCCCCACAACCATCAGCACCGCACCCAGGATGCGGAACACTGTGTTCACGGCAACGCCCGGCCAGATGATCATGGCCAAGCCCAAAACGAGGGCGACCAGCGCCCTCGTTATGCTATATACCGGACTGAAAAGAGTCTTGATAAAATTCATAGGCTATTTGTCTGCGTTGATAAACGCGAGTATCTCGTTTTTCTTGACGTTTTCGCCCTGCTTGGGATAGACTGCCACGAACTTGCCGTCTATGGGAGCCTTGATCTCTTCCAGACCGTAGTATGCCTGGATGCGGCAGATGGTGTCGCCAGCCTTTACCTTGTCGCCGACATTGGGCGCGGTGGAAGCGTCCACCACGTCGTACTGCCAAACCACCTGGCCGGTGGTGGGAGCCTGGACGGCCACGGCTTCTGGATAAACCTCGGTGACCTTTTCGATGTCGATCTTGGGAACCTCCACCACTGCGCGCTTGATGATGATGGGCGCACCTGCTTTCTCGCGGGCAGCCGCCAGATCTTTCTCGAAACGCTGCTTAGCCACGCCGCTCTTATAGTCCAGATACTGACGCTCGTGCATGGCCAGCTCGAAGAGCTCTTCGTCGTCCTGACCGCAGTCCCAGCCATTGTCTTTCATCATCTGGCGATAGTGGTCAAGCTGGTCGGGATATGCATCCTGAGGCTCGCCGTTGTAGAATTCGTAGCCTTTCTCCTTGGCCAGGGCCACGATCTCGGGAGCCAGAGGGCCAGGCAGCTTGCCGGCCTTGCCCAGAATCATGTTCCAGGTGTCGGGGTCGATATTCTTCCAACGGGGCTCGCCCTTGATGATGCTCATCAGGTTGAGCAGGGCGGTGTTCTTGGTGTACTGGCTGAACGGGGTTACCAATGGCGGATAACCGAGCTTGGGCCATACATATTCAACCTCTTGGAACAGTTTCACTGCCAGTTCGTCAAGGCTGAGCTCTTTCTGGCCCTGCTTCTTGAGAGACATATTGATGGCGCCCTGGAAGCCC
>CACXHG010000231.1 GCA_902767355.1 uncultured Bacteroidia bacterium | reverse complement strand
GGTAATGTCGCAATCAGTGTCAGAAAAGAATGTCAGCATAATACAAAAACGTAGTCATATATCGGCTGGTCGCCGCGGTTAAACATGATTTCAAGATTGGGATAGGTGGCCGCAAGGGTTTCGTTCAGGCGTGCGGCCTCGCCTTCGCCGACGTCTTCGCCGCTGAAAACCAGCAGCACGTCGGCCGAAGCTGCGCCCAGCTTTTCGCACAGCAGGGTGGCGGCAGTCTCACGCGCGGGGGCGTCGCAGAGAATCTCCTTGCCACTGTAGCCGACATAATCGCCCTTTGTGATTTCGAGGCCGTCGCCGCCTCCGGAATTCCGAATGGCGCGGGATACCATTGCGCAGCGTATGGACCCCATTGCGTCGGTAACGGCCTGGACCACTTCGTCGGGGGCGCAATTGCGGTCGGCCGAAGCTATGCCGTAGTAGCCTTCGCCAAAATTCTTCGAGGGGATCACCCGCACGTCGGCCTGCTTGTAGATGCCGGCTGCCTGCTCGGCCGCCATAATTATGTTGGAATTATTCGGAAATACCAGAATGGTGTCGGCATTGACCTTTTCGAAGGCTTCTATAAAATCCTGGGTAGAAGGGTTCATGGTCTGACCGCCGGGGATTACCACGTCGGCGCCGCACTCCCTGAAAGCCGCAATCAGACCCTCGCCGGAAGCCACCGTCACGATGCCGTATTTCTCTTTGGGGCGGTGGAAACTGGCGTTGTTACTGTTGCTCTCCTGGTGGTGCTGGAGCATCATGTTCTCTATCTTGAGGGTCAGGAACTCGCCATATTGCTGGCAGTGGTTCAGGATTTCGCCGGGGGTGAAGCTATGCACGTGGACTTTCACGATGCTGCCTTCGCGAAAGGCGACCACGCTTTCTCCGTGGGCCTGCAGCCAGTCTATAAACACCTGTAGGTCAAAATGTTCAATATCTGTCTTGGCGCGCGTCAGCCGCAGCAGGAATTCTGTGCAATAGCCGAACTCCAGGACGCTGTTTTCTGTGAATTTGTCCAGGTCCAGTTTTAGCGTTGCCGCAGAGGCGGCTTCGGGCATTTCTTCGGCAATCTCGCCGCCAAGAGCCTGGTTCATGCCGCGGAAAATGCACACCAGACCCGCGCCGCCGCTGTCCACCACGCCGGCCTGTTTGAGCACGTCCAGTTTGTCGGGAGTATGCTCCAGGGAGGAGTCCATCGCCGCCAGCAGAGTGCTGAAATAGCTCTCAAGGGTGTCGCCGCTGGCCCCTTCGGCCCCTTCGCGCAGCACCGTGATGATGGTGCCTTCCACAGGGGTGGGAATGGCCGCATAGGCTTCTTTCACTGCTGCCGCCATCGCCGTGGCAAAGGCTTTGGTGTCAGCTTCTTCTACGCCTTGCAGGCCCTTTGCCAGACCGGCGAAGATGCGGGAAAGGATTACGCCCGAGTTGCCCCGCGCTCCCATCAGCATGCCGTCGGCCGCAGCGCGGGCTATGTCGCTGAGGCTGCCCTTCTGACCGGCAGTCGTGTCGCAGCCGGCCCGGATGGTCATATACATATTGTCTCCCGTGTCCCCGTCGGGAATGGGGAAAACGTTGAGGTCGTTGATTACTGTCTTGACTTTTGCCAGAGAGGCCGCTCCGCTGCGGAGCATGCCTGCAAATAATACGCTATTGATTTTCTGGGACATAGGGTTTCTTTTTCATTACGCTCCTGCGGTAGAATGGGATTTTCATCAGTTGGCGGAAGAGGAAAGGCTGCAGGCAGTACGAGAAAAGTATCGTGGAGGCCATTCCAATGAGGGTACTGAGTCCGATGGAGCGTATGGCGGGGTGTTTTGCAAAGAGCAGCGACACAGTCACTATGAGCAGAATCACGGCCGAGAAGAATATGGCAGACTTATGAAAGCCCAGCATATTGCTCTCCCCGGTGCGCGCCTGCTGCAGCAGGCCCTCCGTGATAAAGATGCTGTAATCGACGCCCACGCCGAATATGAAGGTAGAGATTACTATGTTTATCAAGTTGAATTCCAGACCGATTATGGCCATGTAGCCCTGCACCACAAACCAGCTGATGATCATGGGCAGAAAACTGAGCAGGGCGGTGATGAAGTTGCGGTAGGAGAATATGAGAATCAGCAGCACGAACAGGGCCGAGATCCACACGGCGATGTTGAAGTCGTCGTGGATGACCTGCACCATGTCCTTGCAGTAATAGAAGGGATCCAGGATAAAGGTCTTCGGGTTCTGGATTGCGGCTATGGTCACGGGGTCCTTCTGCTCCGGGGTCATGGAGACGTCGGTAAAGACCATGTACTGCCCGTCGGCATTGCATTCGATAAAATTGCTCAGCAGGTTTTCCGGTACAACTCCGCTTTCCAGCAGCGAAGCCGGCTCGAATCGGGTGCGCAGCATGGCGTCGAAGCCGTCGAAAAGCTCTGCCGACAGGCCGCTGCGGCTGGCTTCGGCATATATCATGTCCATCACGTCCTGCTTGCGGGCGGTGGTCCAGAAGGCGTTCCAGGCCGCGATTCTCTCTTTCTGCATCTTTTCTGTGACAAAGACCTTCGAGACCATATCGTTATAGTCGTGCAGCCCGCCGGCCGTCTTGAGCGAGTCCAGAATCCGGCTCAGCGACATATTGGCCTGCAGCGCTTCGTCCGGCACATCGGCCACGGTGGCATAATACTGATGTACAAAACCGTCGTTGTTCTTCTCGTTAAAGAGCGCTTCGCTGGCGATTTCCTGCTCCGAGTTGTAGTCGAGGTTGCGCAGGTCGCTGTCAAACTTGACCTTGGGCGAGAACGCCACGCCGATGATTATCAGCAGGGAGAGCACGGAAAGTACCCATTTGTTGCGGTCGTAGGGGATGCTGTTTATGCGCTCTATGGCCTTGAAGGTAGCATTGTCGGTTTTGCCTTTCCTGTCAGGAAGGAAGTGCGGCAGAAATATCAGCACGAAAAGGGTGCTTCCGGCCAGCGCAATCGAAGCGAACATGCCAAAGTCGCGCAGCAGGTCGCTCTCGGTGAAGAGCAGGCTGCAGAAGGCGCCGATGGTGGTGAGGGCGCCCAGGAAGATGGGGGTGGATTCTTCCCTCAGAACCCGCTCCACATTGCCTATGTAGAACAGATGTATCAGCAGATGCAGGCAGTAGCTGATGGCCACGCCCAGCACGATTGCGCCAAAGCCCAGGGCCATGAGCGACATCCCGCCTTTGATCCAGTAGATGCAGGCCAGGGCCATCATTGTGCCGTAGAGAATGGGGCCCAGAAGCTTGAGCACGAAGGACTTGCTGCGGAAGCAGATGCCCAGCACCAGCAGTATCAGCACTATGGAGATGCCTACCGTCACGGCCAGGTCGCGCCGTATGCGGGTGGCGTTGGACACGCTGCCGATGGGGTCGCCGTGGTAGAGGATCTTAACGTCGGGGTTGGCTTGCTGGAACTCGTTCACGGCAGCCTTCATGAGAGAGTTGAAATCGCGCGCCGCCCAACTGTCCAGGCTCTTGAAGGCCGGGGCCAGATAGGAGATTGTGACCGAGGAGTCGGGGCAGAAGAAATGACCTTCCACGATATTGTAGCCGCCGGTGACTTCGCTCATCAAATCTCCGATCACGGCTTGCCGCAGGTTGAGCGGGTCATAGCCTATAGCCTGGGTCTGGTCGCCGGTCATATCGTTCATTATCAACTCGTAGTTGGCGGCCATCTGCTCGCGGATGGCGTCCGGCTCTGTGGCGGCATTGAAGGCCGAGTAGGCAGATGTGTCTATGAAGGAGGGGATATGTTCCAGCACGAAATCCAGCGCACCCAGGGCGGTCTCCGGCTCCATACGGGAGAGGATGTTGTCAATGAAACGGCCGGCAGAGTCCTTGCTCTGCAGCAGTTCTATGAAGGCGTCGGTGCGATTGGCCAGGGTGGCGGCATCCAGTCTTTCGCCGGCGCTTGTGACCTGAATGAATATCTTGTCCTTAAGGCCTATGGAACTGAAGGCCAGCTCGCTCTCTACGCTGGAGGTGGGCAGCAGGCGGGAGATATCCTCTTCGTATTTGACCTTGATGCCGAAAAATATGAAAATAATGCTGGTTGCGACCAAAATCGCATACATCAGCGGCTTGTGCTTTTTGAAAAAATAATAGATGGGCAGGAATATTCTGTGCATCAGACCGGTTTATATTAACTCACAAAGTTAACCATTTTGCTTGAAAAAGCCAATAGCAAAGGATTTTACTTAAGGCGCACGACGCGTATCCCGTTGGTGGATTTGTGGGCCTTTACGTAGTCGGCTATCGTCTGGCTGTCTATGACCACCTTCATGGCCTTGGTGGAGGCGTGGATGAAGTGCATCTGGCCGTCCTGCTCCACGGCGATGGCTACGTGGCCTATGTCCAGGCCGTCCACCGGGGTGCAGAAGCAGATGATGTCGCCGCTGTGCACGCCTTCTGCCAGGCGGGCCAGGTCGGCCTGCGGCAGAATCCAGCAATCGCCCTTGAGGCTGCGCTCTACGCGGCGGATTTCATCCACCAGGGTTTCGTCGGCAGCCAGCTGCTTGTAAGATGCGGGGTGGGTGCTCATAAAGTTGAGCTCCTGCCAGAAGCGCCGGCCTCCCAGATCGTGGGTGACTTCCTTGAAAAAGCCGTTGGCCTCGCCCTGCCTGATCCAGGCGCTGGTGTAGTGGTTGCGCGAGGCGTAGCCGTCCACCTTGCCATCTATGTATCTCAGGTTCTGCGTGTTGCGGCAGAAAGTCTCGAACGAGGGGTCCTCGCCCTTTACGGTCTGCACCATCGCCAGGCACATCTCCACGAACAGTATGCAGTCGGTTTTGTCCATGTTTATGGTGAGCCGCTCCGGCTCTATTTCCAGGGTGGAGGCCACATATTCGGTGCCCAAGAACTCCTTGGCGCAGCGCACTATAAGCTCGCCGGCAGGCTCATCTTTATACGGTTCCAGCGCCCCCGCCACCTTCTCGAAAATCGCCGGAGAATCTGCGCTGTAGCGCACATTGGACAAATAATCTTCCTGCGCGGCGCAGCTCAGGGCGGCAACCAGCGCCACAAGTGATATGAAAACTTTTTTAAGCATGACCTTCTTTCTAACAAATATTATTCCGACAGCTCCAGCCAGCGCAGTTCTTTGGCTTCGATGTCAGCGATGAGTTGTTCGATTTCGCGGGATTTTGCGGTGAGGGTGGCGATGTCCAACTGTCCGGAGCTCATTTCGGCCTCGAGGGCGGCTTTGCGGGCCTCCATCTCGGGCAGCTGGGCTTCTATCTGCTCTTTTTCGCGCTGCTCTTTCCAGCTGAGCTTGCGCTTGGCAGGGGCTTCGGCCCTGGGCTGGGCCGGCTGTGCCGCAGCCCTGGCCTCTTTTTCTGCCGCACGGGCGGCGCGGGCCTCGCTCCGGCGCTTCTCAAGCATAAACTCCCGGTATTCGCTGTAGGTCCCCACAAAATCCTTGATGTGGCCCTCGCCGGTGAATACGAACAGATGGTCCACTATCTTGTCCAGGAAAAAGCGGTCGTGCGAGACCATAATCACGCTGCCGTCGTAGTCCTTGAGATAGTTTTCCAGCACGTTCAGGGTCACTATGTCCAGGTCGTTGGCCGGCTCGTCCAGGATGAGCACGTTGGGCCGCTGCATGAGCACGGTGAGCAGATACAGGCGCCGCTTTTCGCCGCCGGACAGGCGCGAGATGTGGGTGTTGAACATCTCCACGGGAAAGAGGAACTGCTGCAGGAAGGTCGTCACGGAAATCTGGGTTCCGGTGGCATCGCGCACCGTTTCGGCTATCTCCTGCACCGCCTCCAGCACGGTCTGGCTCTCTTTGAAGTGCATGCCTTCCTGACGGTAATAGCCGAAGCGCACGGTCTCGCCGCGGTCTATCTCGCCCCGGTCGGGCTGCAGGGCGCCGGTGAGCAGGTTCAGGAAGGTGCTCTTGCCAATGCCGTTGGACCCCACGATGCCTATCTTCTCGCCTTGGGCGAAGTTGTAGGTGAAATCGCAGACGATGGGTTTCTCGCCGTAAGAAAAGCTCACGCCCCGGCAGTTGACTATCTTGCGGCCCAGGCGGGCGCTGCCCAGATTTATGGCCAGCTGCTTGGTCTCGCGTATCGGCGCGGCCTTTTCCTGCAGGTCGTAGAAGGCGTTTTCGCGGTAGCGGGCCTTGCCGGTGCGCGCGCAGGGGGTGCTTCGCATCCATTCCAGCTCCCGCCGGTAGATGTTGCGGTATTTCTCGTTCAGGGCGCTGGCCACCGCCAGCCGCTCCTGCCGTTTTTCCAGATAATACTGATAATTGCCCTTGTAGGTGTAGAGTTTGCCGCCGTCCAGCTCCAGGATGGTGTTGCACACGCGGTCCAGGAAGTAGCGGTCGTGGGTCACCATAAACAGCGTCCGGCGGCTCTTGGACAGGTAATCTTCCAGAAATTCTATCGCATCCAGGTCCAGATGGTTGGTGGGCTCGTCCAGTATCACGAAATCGGCGTTGGAGGCCAGGGTGGAGGCGATCGCCACGCGCTTGGCCTCGCCGCCGGAGAGGGCGCTGCACTTACAGTCAAAGTCGCTCAGGCCCAGGCTGGTGAGAATCTGCTTGATCTCTGTCTCCAGGTCCCAGGCATCGCGCGGCACGGCGCCGGGGGCGATGCCGCTCGCTACCTGCTGCAGAATGGTTTTGTCGGGGTCCAGCCGCGTTTCCTGCTCCAGAAAGGCTATCACAATGTTTCTGAGGAACTTGATTTCGCCGCCGCGGTCGCTGCTGTCCTTGCCCGCCAGAATGCTCAGCAGCGAAGTCTTGCCGGTGCCGTTGGGTGCGATGAGGGCGATCTTGTCCCCCTCGTTGATGTTGAAAGAGATCTTTTCGAACAGGACCTTCGGCCCGTACGACTTGGAAATATTCTCGACCTGGAGATAGCTGGGCATAACGGAAGACAAAGATAGTAAATTGCTCAAAAGAAAACGCCCCCGCAGGCGGAGGCGTTCATCATGTCTGCTTAGGTGCCGGCCGGCTAGTGCAGTAGCGTGGCCAGGCGGGCGT
>CACXHG010000230.1 GCA_902767355.1 uncultured Bacteroidia bacterium | reverse complement strand
GCAGAAGTCCGACGGCGGCTACGGCTGGTTCCCCTGCAACCAGTCCAGCGACCTGCTCACGCTGATGTTCCTGGACAAGACCTACTACATGCGCGAGGTCGGCAAGCTGCCGCTCGGCACCGATATCAACAAGCAGATAGGCAAGGCCTTGGGCTATGTGGACAAGCGTATAGAAGAAATCACTTCGCGCAAGAATTGGAACTGGCGCGAGCTCACATACTTCTTTGCCGCGCGCATGCAGCACCCCGGCTACGACATGAGTGTGCCGGCCCAGAAAGCGATGAAAGACTATATCAAGCGCTGCAAGAAAGACTGGCAGGACATTCCCGTCGTGGAAAAGGCCAAGCTCTGCACCGTGCTCGAGGGCACCGGCGAGCTGAGGCAGATGTTCACCGTGATGAAATCGCTGCGCGACTATGCGGTGCGCAACGACAATGTGGGCTGCTACTTCCCCAATGCGGCGATGCCCTACCGCGGGATGCTGCACACCGAGCTGTATGCCCACGCCCAGCTGGTGACCGTCTTTGCCGAGATGGACCAGATGGACATTGCCCGCGGCATCATGCGCTGGCTCCTGCTGCAGAAGCACAACCAGCAGTGGAACAGCAATATGGCCAGTGCCGACGCCATCTTCGTCCTGATCAAATACCGGGCTCCGGAGCTCAAGTTCGGAGCAGTGTATTATACCTACTACGCGCCTATGCTCAAGGTCGGCGAGTCGGCCAACCAGATGAGCGTGAAGCGCAGTTGGTATAAGGACGGCAAGAAGCTGCGCGACGGCCAGAGCCTCTATGTGGGCGACAAGATAGAGGTGCGCTACGACATAGACAACACGGAAAACCGTTCGTTCGTGGTGATGGAGGCTTCCCGCCCGGCCTGCTTCTATCCAGTGGATGAGCGCTCCTGGGGCTCCCAGTGGTTCTACTGCGAACGCCTGGCGGACCGCACCAAATACTACTTCCAGACCCTGGCAGAAGAGGACACCCACCTGAGCGAGACCTTCTATGTGACCCAGGAAGGCACTTTCAACAGCGGCCTGGTAGAGATACAGTCGCTCTATGCACCCGAATACCGGGGCCACACAGGCGCCTTTACCGTAGAGACAGAGAGCTTCTGATGAGTCTCTGGGCCACATTGGAGCAAAGTGCGCATCAGCTGGGTTTCGCCGACATCGGCGCGGCCCGCGCGGCTGCGCTCGGCTCCGGGGCCCGGAAGAGCCTGGAGGCTTATCTTGCCGAGGGTCGCAATGCCGACATGGACTATATGGCCCGCAACGTGGACAAGCGCCTCGACGTGACCCTTCTGGTAGAAGGGGCGCGCAGCGTGATGGCTTTTCTGGTGCCCTACGACCACCACGACACCCCCGGAGTGGCGTCCTTCGCCCACGGCCTGGACTATCACAAGGTCATAAAGGACCGCATCCACCTGTTTGTGGAGCAGAACCGCCCGCATCTGGAGGCTGCCGCCGGAGGCCGGATAGCCTGCCGCGTCTTTACCGACAGCGCTCCGGTAATGGAGCGCGAGTGGGCGGTGCGCTGCGGCCTTGGTTTTATCGGCTGCAACAATTTTCTCATCAGCCCCACTGCCGGGCTGCGCACCCTGATAGGGATACTGGTGAGCAACGTGCCTTTCGAGGCCCTGGACTGCGCGTCGCTGCAGGCAAAGAAGGCTGCCGTGCCGGATGGCTGCGGCCAGTGCCACAAGTGCATCGAGGCCTGCCCGAGCGGGGCGCTTACCGAGGCGTATCGCCTCGACGCCCGCCGCTGCCTGTCTTTTCTGACCATAGAGAGCCGCGAGGCGCACCCCGCCGGCGGCCAGCTCTACGGCTGCGACCGCTGCATGGACGCCTGCCCCTGGAACAGGCCGCTCAAGGGCTGGCCAGAGTTCAACGTCAATCAAGAGCTGTTGGAAAAGGACCCCGAAAGAATTTTTAGTATATTTGCAAGAAACAGGAAATAATCAATGACCCCCAAATCCATACTTGGCATAGGAAATGCCCTGACAGACATACTGGCCATCCTGCCGGACAACGAAATACTGGAGAAATACTGCCTCCCGATCGGTAGCATGCAGCACGTGGATGCCGACACCGGCAATAAAATCTGGATGGACCTCAAGGACAGGGGCATAAAATATGTCGCCGGAGGTTCCGCCGCCAACACCATTTCGGCCTGCGCCATCCTCGGAATGAGGGCCGGCTTCATAGGCAAGGTGGGCAAGGACGACATAGGCTCGCTGTTCAAGTCGGACCAGGTGCAGGAGGGCATCAAGTCCATGCTGCTGCGGGGCAAGGCTCCCAGCGGCCGCTCCATAGTGATAATAAACAAGCAGACCCAGGAGCGCACTTTCGCTACCTATCTGGGGGCGGCGCTCGAATTGGAGAAGGAGGACCTCAACCCGGATGACTTTGACGGCTACGACTACCTGCACATAGAGGGCTATCTGGTCCAAAACCAGCGGCTGCTGCGCCGTGCGGTGGAGATTGGCAGGGAAAAGAATATGATTATCTCGCTGGATATGGCCAGCTACAATGTGGTGGAGAGCAACCTGGCTTTCCTGAACGACATAGTGGAGAATTACGTGGACATAGTCTTCGCCAACGAGACAGAGGCCCAGGCCTTTACCGGCAAGGGTCCGCGCGAGGCGCTGGACATAATTGCCGAAAAGTGCTCCGTAGCCGTGGTCAAGATGGGCCGCGAGGGCTCCTTTATCAAGTCCGGCAGCGAAATCCACTTTGTGGAGGCGGCGCCGGGCGTGCGTCGCGATGCCACCGGAGCGGGTGACGTGTATGCTGCCGGTTTCCTCTACGCCCATTCCCTGGGCCAGCCGCTAAATAT
>CACXHG010000229.1 GCA_902767355.1 uncultured Bacteroidia bacterium | reverse complement strand
GCCATGTTGTCGCATATCAGGGTCACATCCACCCCGGCCTTGGTAAGTTCGTAGGCCGTCAGGCGCGACCCTTGCAGCATGGGGCGGGTCTCGCAGGAATAAACCTTGGGCATGAAACCCTTCTGCTGGGCATAATATATCGGCCCCAGCGCCGTACCGTAGCGGGACACGGCCAGATGGCCGGCATTGCAATAGGTCAGTATGCCCATCCCCGGCTTGAGCAGGGAAAAACCTGCCTCCGAGATAGCCAGGCACTTGTTTACATCCTCAAGTTTGATGGCGCGGGCCTCGCTGGTAAGCCGCTCGCGTATCTGCTTCATGGCGGCGAGCGGATTCATATCCTTGACATCTTCCACCGCCTCGTAGTAGCAGCGCTCCATGCGGTCGAGGGTCAGGGTGAGACTCACCGCAGTAGGCCTGGAGATGTAGAGATATCGCTTTACGCGCAGGAATTCCTTGTCGAAGGCCTGCAGGTTGCGGGCTCTGAAGCGGTTCATGCACATGGCCAGCCCGAGGGCGCCGGCGATGCCGATGGCGGGTGCACCGCGCACCTTGAGCAGGGTTATGGCATAGAACACCTGCTCTGCCGTTGTAAGGTGGAGAAACTTCTCCTGGTTGGGCAGCAGCGACTGATCCAGGATCACCACCTCCCTGCCATTGGGGCTCAATTCCACCGAATCATAATCCAGAATGTTCCGCATTATTATAAATTTTTAATCATTCCTTCAAACAGGGCCTGCACCTTGGCGCAGGCCGCCTGGGCGGCAACCAGCACTTCTTCTCCGTTGGTAGAGGCCCCGGGAGCCGCATCTCGCGCCTGCGAAGTCACCACCGACAGTCCGAAAACCCGCATGCCCATCTGCCGGGCGACGATAACCTCCGGCGTGGTGGACATACCCACCGCATCGGCCCCTATTATCCTGAAAAAGCGGTTTTCCGCCGCCGTCTCGTACGAGGGCCCGCACACGCCCAGATACACCCCGTAATGTAGTTTTATGCCCTTCTTCCTTGCCACCGAGTCGCAGAGCGAGAGCAGCCCCTGGTCATAGGCGTTGGCCATATCCACGAAGCGGTCCGGCAGTGCATCGGCAGGCAGGCCCGCCAGCGGATTCGGCTGCATGTTTATATGGTCGCTGATGACCATGATGTCGCCGTTGCGGTAAGATATGTTGACGCCTCCGGAGGCATTGGTCACAAACAGGCAGCGCACGCCCAGCATGCCCATCAGACGCACCGGCGCAATCACCTGGCCCATGTCGCAGGACTCGTAATAATGGATGCGCCCCTTGGCAATGCACACGTTGCGCCCTGCCATCCGGGCGAGAATCAGCTCTCCCTTATGGCCTATGCAGGTCGTTTGTGCAAACCCGGGGATCTGGGAGAAAGGGATTGCCTTTACCACGCTTACGCTGTCTGCCACAGCAGCGAGGCCGCTGCCGAGCACAATGCCGACCTCGGGCACAAAGTCCCCGGCCAGGCTTTTTACATATTCTAACGATTGGGCGAGATTATCCATATTAGAGCATAATTTTTCAAAGATAATAATTTTCTGTTAATTTTGACCCTATGATTAGGATTCCGGCATTAACTTCTGAAGAAATCATTCTGGGCAAAAGCAGCGAAACTGCCTATCCGCCAATCGATAAAGAGATCATAGAGCAGCTTCTGGGCGGGGCTGCCGACGGAGCGCTGCCGCAAGAGAGCGCCCTGAGGCTGCTGGACGCCATCGGCATCAGCCGCGAAAAGACGCTCGTGACCTGCACCATAATGGAGGCCAAACTGGCCGCCATCGACATCGGCTATCCCATCAACATGCAGGGCATATCGGTGCACGGCGGCGAAGAAAAAGAACTGGTGGAAAACATCACCGACGAGAACACCATGCGACTGGAGTTCAAACGCCTGATGCTGTCGTCAGAGGCCCGGAGCGTGCTGATAAGTCCCGCCCTGAGCGGGGCCCGCGCCTACTTTGGAATACGCCGCAGGGCCCGCCTGGGCCATCTGGTGATCTGCGGCACCTATGCCTCTTCCCAGAGCAAGCCGGAAGCGTTCACGGCCTGCACCCTGCCCGTGACCAAGGCAGAAGCCAGAGAGATGTTCGCCAGGGTTAAAGGCAGCTTCCAGCTGAGCGAAATCATCTTCACGGACACCCTGCGCCGGCTCTCGGCCCTTTGCGAAGCGGCTCCGCAGATAGAGAGCATGGACATAATGCCGGTCGTGGCCAGCGCACGCAATGTGGTGGCCCTCGACGCGGCAGTAAATGTCAAAACCTCTAATTGATCTTGAAGGAATCCCTCAGGCCGGTGGCCTTGTTCCAGGCGCCGTTCTTGGGGTCGTGATAGAAATATCCCACGCGCTCGAACTGTACTGCGATTCCGCTGGCATCTTCCAGCAGGGCGGGTTCGGCATAGGCGGTGACCACCTTGAGCGAATTGGGATTCAGATAGTCTTTATAATCGACGCCTTCGGGGATTGCGCCCATCTGCTCCTCGGTGAAGAGGGTGTCGAAGATGCGCGCCTCGATCTGCTTCGCATATTCCTGGCTGACCCAATGGATGGTGCCCTTGACGCTGCGCCACTCGCCTGCCCCGGGCTTGCTGGTGGGGTCGTAGGTGCAGTGCACGGTGGTGATGCGGCCGTCGGCATCTTTCTCAAAAGAAACGCATTTGACGATATAGGTGTATTTCAGGCGCACCTCGCCGTCGGGTTTCAGGCGGAAATATTTCTTGGGGGCCTCTTCCATAAAGTCGTCGCGCTCTATGTAGAGCTCTTTGGTGAAGGGCACCTTGCGGCAGGGGCCCTCGGGGGCGGCGGGGTTCAGCGGAGCGTCGAACCACTCCACTTTACCGTCTTCCCAATTGTCTATCACAAGTTTTATGGGGTCGAGCACAGCCATATAGCGGTTGGAGCGCTCGTTCAGGTCCTGACGCAGGCACCACTCCATAAGCGAGAGGTCTATTATATTGTCGCGCTTGGCGACGCCCACCTTGTCGGCGAACATGCGTATCGACTCGGGGGTGTAGCCGCGGCGGCGTATACCGCAGATGGTCGGCATGCGCGGGTCGTCCCAGCCTTCTACATAGCCGTTGCGCACCAGTTCGAGCAGCTTGCGCTTGCTCATCACGGTGTAGGTCAGGTTCAGGCGGGCGAATTCGTACTGATGACTGGGGAAGATGCCCAGTTTCTCTATGAACCAGTCGTACAGCGGCCTGTGCACGTCAAACTCCAGGGTGCAGATGGAATGGGTGATGTGCTCGATGGAGTCGCACTCGCCGTGGGCGAAGTCGTACATGGGATAGATGCACCATTTGTTGCCGGTGCGGTGGTGTTCGGCGTGTATGATGCGGTACATCAGAGGGTCGCGCAGCAGCATGTTGGGGTGGGCCATATCGATCTTGGCGCGAAGCACCTTGGCGCCGTCGGGATATTTGCCCTCTTTCATCTCCTGGAAAAGGCGCAGGTTCTCTTCTACGCTGCGATTCCGCCAGGGGCTCTCCTTGCCAGGCTCCTTCACGGTGCCGCGGCCTATCCTGATCTCTTCCTGGCTCTGGTCATCTACGTATGCCAAGCCCTTCTTTATCAGCTCCACAGCCCACTCGTACAGCTGGTCAAAGTAGTCGGAGGCATAGTACTCCCCCGCCCACTCGAAGCCGAGCCACTTGATATCCTCTTTAATGGAATCCACATATTCGGTGTCTTCCTTGACAGGATTGGTGTCGTCGAAGCGCAGGTTGGTCTTGCCGCCGTATTTCTTGGCCAGGCCAAAGTTGAGGCAGATGCTCTTTGCATGACCGATATGCAGGTAGCCGTTCGGTTCCGGTGGGAAACGGGTCATGATTGACTTGTGTTTTCCGCTGGCCAGGTCGGCCTCTATGATGTCTTCCAAAAAGTTGTTTGTACGCTCTTCCATATACGCATATTGTTTATAGAATTGCAAAAGTAGTAAAAAGGCCCAAAATTTACTATTTTTGGGCTCTGAAATCAAAGAAGGATAGCACAATGCTCAGATCAATGACGGGTTACGGCAAGGCCGAAGCCACCATAAACCACTGCAAATACACGGTAGAAATACGTTCCCTGAACGGCAAGAGCGCCGACATCAGTCTCAAAACCTCCCTCATCCCCAGGGATAAGGAATTGCTGGTAAGGCAGTTCCTCACAGCGCAGCTAAACCGCGGCACCATAGACCTCTACATCAATGCAGAGAAGATGCCCGGCAGCGAAGGCACATCCCAGATAAACAAGGATGTGCTCACCGGCTATCTGGAGCAGATGGACCAGGCCCTTCGGGGCAGCAAGTGGCACAAGGGCGCCACCAGCGAGTTCAGCGCCCCCGTCGTGGCCAGCGTGATGCGTTTTCCCGACGTGCTGCAGACCCAGCGCGAAGAGCTGAGCGAAGAGGACTGGACGCTTCTGTTCAACACGATCAAGGTGGCCGCCATCCGGCTGGACGAATTCCGCGAGACAGAGGGCGTTTCGCTGCGCAATGACATCCTGTCCAAGGTAGCCCTGATAGAGTCTTTCATCCCTCAGGTCGAAGCCTTTGAAAGCGAGCGCATAGACACCGTTCGCGCCCGCCTCGACGCCCGGCTTGCAGAGCTTTCGGCCCCGGTGGAAGCCGGCCGCCTGGAGCAGGAAATCATCTTCTGGATAGATAAATTCGACATCAACGAAGAGAAGGTGCGCCTGCGCCAGCACTGCAATTATTTTCGCGAGACGATGGATAAGGACGAGTATCCCGGCAAGAAACTGGGCTTCATCGCCCAGGAGATGGGTCGCGAAATCAACACCCTCGGCAGCAAGGCCAATCACGCCGAAATCCAGAAGATCGTGGTAAAGATGAAGGCCGAGCTGGAGAAGATCAAGGAACAATCTATGAACGTACTCTAATGGAAAACAACAGCGTTTTGGTTTTGCCGCCCGCGCGCCGCACCGGCGGGATGCCGCTCATGGAGGCGCTTGCCGCAAGACATTCCGGCCGCGATTTCGATGCCGGCCGCGAGCTTGACATGCAGACTCTCTCCGACCTGCTCTGGGCAGCCTGGGGCATCAACCGCCGCAGCGGCCGCACCGCCCCCTCTTCCCACAACCGGCAGGAGATCGAGCTGTATGTTTTCCTTAAGAGTGGAGTTTATAAATACGACGCTGCACAGCACGCCCTGCTGCTTCTGATCCCAGAAGACCTGCGCGCATCAACCGGCAGCCAGCCTTTCGTGGGCGTTGCGCCGGTAGAGATTGCGCTTGTGAGCGACACCTCAAAGATTACCGGAAAGAGCCCGCAGGGCATTATCGAAGCCACCTATGCCAACACGGGGTTCATCTGCCAGAATATCTATCTGTTCTGCGCTTCGGAGGGCCTTTGCACCGTGGCCCGCGCCCTCGTGCCGAAAGAGGAGCTGGCCGCAAGGCTGTCTCTCGCCCCGGAGCAGATTATCACCTTGGTTCAAAGCGTCGGCTATCTGAAGCAGTAGCTATTTGCGGCTCAGGCACCAGTCGCACACGCCGCAGGGTTTGCTGTCTTTCTGCCCGAAATATTCCAGCAGCATCTGGCTGCGGCAGCGGTCGCTGGTCTCGGCATAGCCTATCATGGCATCTATCCGGGCCCTCGAGCGCGCCACGCGGTCGTCGTATTCGGCCTTGTCCAGACGCAGGTTCTCCGGGTACAGACGCTCTGTCGCCAGGTAGAGTACCGGCGAATGGACCTTGGGGATATATCTTATTATCCCCCTGGAATTGAGCCATTTGAGTTTATTCTCCACGGCCAGCACAGAATATCTGCCCACGGCCGCGATTTTCTCTTCGTCTATGGTCACAAAGCCGTTCAGCAGGCCTTCGTACATGCGCAGGAGCACCTGCAAGAATGCGTCCATCTCGGCCGAGCCCAGCTGTATGCCGTAGAGTTCTTCGCGCGACACTGCAACGCACATTTTGGAGGGTATGTCAAGCTCTTCCGTGAGTGTCCAGTAGCCGGACATCTCTATGTATTTGATGGCATAGTATGCCTGGGACGCCTGGAGCCTGTATTGTTTGGCAAATGCCGCCAGATCAAACTTGTAGCCCTTGTCTCGCCCCTCTT
>CACXHG010000228.1 GCA_902767355.1 uncultured Bacteroidia bacterium | reverse complement strand
CAGAAGAGCCTGATGTTCATGTGCAGCGAGCGCCTCAAGGTGGGCGTCGCCACAAATCACACTCCGCTGGCCCAGGTGGCTTCCGTGCTCACGCCGGAGCTGATTCTCTCCAAGCTCAGGGTGATGAACGACTCCCTCAAGCGCGATTTCTGCACCGAGAAACCCAAGATCGCCCTTCTGGGGCTCAACCCCCATGCCGGCGACGGCGGGGCGCTGGGCCGCGAAGAGATAGACATCATTTCTCCGGCCATAGAAGCTGCCTGCAGGGAGGGTATCCTGGCTTTCGGGCCGTATTCGCCCGACGGCTTTTTCGGCACCACTCAGTACACCCGCTTCGACGCCGTGCTGGCCATGTATCACGACCAGGGCCTGATTCCCTTCAAGACCCTGTCTTTCGACAGCGGCGTGAACTTCACGGCCGGCCTGCCGGTGATACGCACTTCGCCGGACCACGGCACGGGCTATGACATCGCCGGCAAGAACCTGGCCAGTCCCCGCTCCATGCTCACCGCCATCTATATGGCGATAGATGTGTGCAAGCACCGCCGGATATATGGCGAAATCACTGCCAATCCGCTTAAGATAAAGGTGTTCGAGGCCAAGAACGTGCCCGACAAGACCTTCCTGCCCGAATAGACCTGCGATGGACCGGCCTTCCATATATCTTTATACCGACGGCGCCTGCAGCGGCAATCCCGGCCCTGGCGGCTACGGGGTAGTGCTGCGCTGCGGCGACTATGAAAAAGAGATGAGCGAGGGCTTCGAGCAGACCACCAACAACCGCATGGAGCTTTTGGCGGTGATTGTCGGCCTGGAGGCTATCAAGTGGGACAGGGCGGTGGTTGAGGTTTACAGCGACTCTTCTTATGTGGTGAATGCCGTCTCGAAAGGCTGGCTCTGGGACTGGGTCAAGAAGGATTTCGCCAAGAAGGCCAATCCAGACCTGTGGAGGCGCTTCATAGAGATTTACAACAAGCACAATGTGACATTTCATTGGATCAAAGGTCACGCCGGCCATCCCGAAAACGAGCGTTGCGACGCCCTGGCGGTGGCGGCATACCAGCGGTTCCTCAAATAATACAAAGCACTATGGCAAAGAAGATAATCAAGAAAATAGCGTTGCTGACCTCCGGCGGCGACGCGCCCGGAATGAATGCGGCCATCCGCGCGGTGGTGCGTACGGCTATTTTTTATCAACTGGATGTGGTGGGCGTGCGCCGCGGCTACCAGGGCCTCATAGAAGGGGATTTCATGCCTATGGAGTCGACCTCCGTGTCCAAGATCATCAACCTTGGCGGCACCATCCTGCACACGTCCCGCTGCCCCGAATTCAAGGATATTGAAGTTCGCCGCAAGGCCATTGAGGGGATGGAGGCAGAAGGGATAGACGCCCTGGTGGTGATTGGCGGCGACGGCAGTTTCCGCGGGGCAAACGACATCTTCAAGGATTTCGGCTTCCCTGTGGTCGGCATACCCGCTACCATAGACAACGACATTTTCGGCACCGACTTTACCATCGGTTTCGACACGGCCATCAATACTGCCATGGAAGCGATAGACAAGATTCGCGATACGGCCCACAGCCACGACATGGTGTTCTTTGTGGAGGTCATGGGGCGCGACGCGGGTTTCATCGCCCTCAATACAGGTATCGCGACCGGCAGCGAAGTGACCCTTATCCCCGAGATACAGAAGGATATAGATTCGCTGGTGGATTATCTCAAGATAGGCCGCCGCAAAAACAAGACCAGCGGCATCGTGGTGGTCGCAGAGGGTGGCCATCTGGGCAGCGCCGCCGAGGTGGCCGCAGCCGTCAAGGAGCGCATCCCCAGCTATGAGACGCGGGTTACGACCCTGGGCCATATCCAGAGGGGAGGCTCGCCCTCCTGTTCCGACCGCGTGCTGGCCAGCATCTACGGCTATGAGGCCGTGTGCGCCCTGCTGGACGGCCGCAGCGGAGTGATGATAGGCCGGGTGAACGGCAAGACCGTATATACCCCCTTCGACGATGCCATCAGCGGCCACAATGCAATAGACCGCAGCTGGTACGAAATCACCAAGATCCTTAGCAAATAGGTCAGGCTGGAGCAATAAAAACGGGTGGCCCGTGTAGTGGGTCACCCGTTTTCATTTCTAATCGCAGGGCGATTATTTCTTGATTGCGGGCTTAACCATTTTCCAGATGCAAGCTGCAAGGATTGCACCGATGAACGGACCAACGATGAATGCCCAGAGCTGCTGGAGAGCTGCACCACCCTCGAACACTGCGGGAGCAATACTGCGGGCAGGGTTCACAGATGTTCCGGTGTAGTGGATACCTACCAGGTGGATAAGGATCAGGGAGATACCGATTGCGAGGCCTGCAAAGTTGCCGGCGCCCTTCTCTGCGTCGGTGGTGCCAAGCACTACCAGCACAAAGATGCAAGTGAGGATGATCTCGACTACCATAGCTGCCACAGGGCCCTCTGCGCAGGCATTTGCGCCTGTAGTAGTGCCTTCAGCACCCACAAAGTGAACCATCAGGGCCAGCAGTGCACTACCGATGAATGCACCGATAACCTGGAACAACATATAGAGCAGAGCGTCTTTTGCGCCCATGCGGCCGCTGATCCAGCAACCAAGTGTGATAGCGGGGTTGATGTGGCAACCGCTGATGTTACCGATGGTATAAGCCATAGCGATGACTGCCATACCGAATGCCAGAGCGGTACCTACAACAGAAGCTGCATCGTGACCGCAGTTGAGACTTACAGCTGCGCCGCAGCCGAGAAGTACGAGCACCATAGTGCCCACCATTTCTGCTAAATACTTTTTCAT
>CACXHG010000227.1 GCA_902767355.1 uncultured Bacteroidia bacterium | reverse complement strand
GAGGAATTCACTCCAAGCTTTACCTATCACGGATTCCAGTTTGTTGAGGTTGCATCAAGCACTCCTCTTAATCTTACCAAAAAGTCGCTGAAGGCACTCTTTATCCATACAGACGTGCAGCCCGTGGGTAGTTTTGAGTGTTCCAACGACCTGATAAACAGGATTAACACCGCATCCAAACTGTCATATCTGGGGAACCTGGTCACTATCCCCACCGACTGCCCCCACCGAGAGAAAAACGGCTGGACCGCGGATGCAAACCTGGCGATAGACCTTGGTCTGCTGAACTACGACGGTCTCACATTCTATGAGAAGTGGGTTAATGATATGGTGGACAGCCAGAACGCCGAAGGCAACCTGCCCGGCATTGTGCCCACCTCCGGCTGGGGCTACGAAGACTGGATAGGCCCGGTATGGGCATCTGCCTTCTGTATGATTCCCGATGCCCTGATGCGTTACTACGGCGACACCAAGGCCATAGAGACTATATTTGACACCTGCGACCGCTATCTGGACTATCTGGGCCGGCGCCTGGATCCCGACGGCACGGTGACCTACGGCATTGGCGACTGGCTTTATTACGATACCCCGACTCCCACCGACTACAGCACGTCGCTTTTCTACTACTGGCAGAATGTGCTGATGACCCGCTTTGCCGGGATTTTGGGCCGCGACGCAAAAAAATATCAGGAAAAAGCAGAATTCCTGAAAGATTTGATCAACAAAAAGCATTTTAATAAAGAGACTTGTCTTTACGGCAACGGTTCGCAGGCGGGGCAGGGGATGGCGCTCATGTTTGACATAGTGCCCGCCGAGTATAAGGACAGGGTTTTGGCCAATCTTAACCAGAGCATCGTGGATAATGGCTATTATCTGGATTTCGGCAGCGTGGGCAGCAAAATCGTGCCCCGCGTGCTGGCCGACGGCGGCTATGCCGAGACCGTCTGGAAGATGATGCTCAAAGAGGATGTGCCTTCGTGGGGCGCCTGGCTTAAGCAGGGCCTGACCACTCTGGCCGAGCGCTGGGGGCTGGATATGGTGGGCTTCCGGGATTCATCTGCCAACCACGTGTTCCTGGGCGACATCAGCGCCTGGATGGTGAAATATCTGGCCGGCATACGCTATGAAATGACGCCCGGCGGCGACTGCTCGCTGACCTTTGCTCCCTGCACGGTGGAAGGCCTCGACTGGGCGCGGGCCAGCTACAAATCCGTCCGCGGCCTGATAAAGAGCGAATGGCATCGCACCGCCGGCGGCATCGAGCTGGAAGTCACCGTGCCGGCAAATATGAAGGCGAAAGTTGTTTATGGCGACAGCTCCACCGAGATTGGCGGCGGCCGTCACACGCTGAAATTCTGATATTATCAACTTCTAATAATAAGCCTATGAAAAAAATCTGCATTTTTCTCTGTTTGATGGCTTTCGGTGTATTTATGGCCGGTAGCTTAACCGGTTTAGCAGCCGAGCCTCAGAACAGGATCACTGTCAAGGGCACGGTCATCGACAGCGATAACCTGCCCGTAATCGCCGCCTATGTGGTCGAGAAGGGCAATGACCGCAACGGCACCGTTACAGACGCCAACGGTAACTTCAGCATCATCGTGCCCGACAATGCCACTCTGGTGGTGTCGTGCATAGGTTATGTGACCCAGCAGGTAAAAGCTGCGCCCTCGCTGAACGTAGTGCTTTCTACCGACAAGGAGTTTCTTGAAGAAGCAGTTGTCGTAGGTTACGGCACTCAGCGCGTGGCAACCCTCACCGGTAGTGTCGCTCAGATCAACTCCGAGAAGATCAACGTGGCGCCCGTGGTCAATACCACCCACGTGCTGGCCGGCCAGCTTCCCGGTCTGGTGTCCAAGCAGACTTCCGGTCTGCCAGGTCAGGACAACGCGGCGCTCAACATCCGTGGCTTCGGCTCCCCGCTGGTGATTGTCGATGGCGTAGAGGGCAGCATCGAGAGCCTGGATGCCGGTCAGATAGAGAGCATCACCATCCTTAAGGACGGCAGCGGCTCCATCTACGGCGCCCGCGCCGGCAACGGTGTCATCCTGGTCACCACCAAGACCGGTGCCAACCAGAAGACCACCGTCACCGTGAATTCTTCCCTGACCATGCAGAGCAACATTGTGACCACGCTGCCCGCAACATCCCGTCAGAGAGCTCAATTTCAGAATGATGTTTATTTGAATAAAGGCGGTAACCCCAACCGTGTCCCTTACTCGGAAGAACAGCTTGCGCTGTATGATGCAGGCACTGATCCTCTCTACCTCAACTCCGATTGGTATCACGAAGTTATACGCCAGTTCGCTCCACAGCAGAATCACAACGTATCCATCAGCGGCGGTACCGACCGTATCAAATACTACGGATACTTCGGCTACAACCGTCAGGAGCTGCAGTTCAAGCCCAACAGCGGCTACTACGACCGCTTCAATTTCCAGACGAACTTCAGCGCAAAAGCCACAGACTATCTGACAGTCGGCATGAATATGCAGTATATGAAAGACTGCAAGAATTACCCTTCCGGCGGTGACCTCTATCAGGACGGCACAAACTTCTGGCAGGGCATCATCTATTCCGCAGACCCCCGATATCCGCTCTATCTGCCGGATGAAAGCCTGCTGTCTTATGCCAATATGCAGAACGGCTCGCCTATCTGGGCCGTGAACATTGCAAACAGCGGCTATTACCGTACCAACGGCAATCATTTCAAGGTAAACGGCTTCGCCGAGTTGGAAATTCCCTATGTGCCCGGGCTCAAGGCCAAGGCCAACATTATGTATAACTATGGCGCCAACGACCTCAAATGGATGCACAAGAGGGGCCAGTTCTACACCTACAATGCCGGCACGGACAAATATGCCTTTGCAGGAGGTTCGGTGGAGCCGAGCAGCCTGCGTATGGACAACAGTCTGGCCAGCACTATAGTTCAGCAGTATTCCCTCAACTACGACAACGACTTTGGCCTGCACCACGTATCCGGCCTGTTTATGTATGAGGCTACCCTGAGCAACTACCGCAGCTACTGGACAAAGCGCCAGGATTTCAATTCCACCATCATCGAAGAGATGATTTCTGGAGATGAAAAAACAGCTCAGAACGGTTCCGGCAGCAGCAACTACGGCCGCAACTCCTTCATTGGCCGTCTCAACTACAGCTACGCCGACAAATACATGGTAGAGACAACGCTCCGTGCCGACGCTTCTTCGCGCTTTGCCAAGGGCTATCGCTGGGGCTATTTCCCCAGTGTGTCGCTCGGTTGGAACATTGCCAAGGAAGATTTCATGAGCGAAGCCACCTGGCTGGATATGCTCAAACTGCGTGCAAGCATGGGTACCGCCGGCTATGACTCGGTGGCAGATTTCAACTACCTGACAGGTTACAGATACGATATGACCTATACCTTCGGCAGCACCATGTTCAACGGTTTGGCCTCTACCGGTCTGCCTAATGAACTGCTGACCTGGGAGACAATGCGCATCTACAACTTCGGTCTGGACTTCTCGATGTTCTCCCGCAAATTCTATGGCGAGGTGGATCTGTTCCAGCGCGACCGTATCGGCATCCCCGGCTACCGCAGCCAGAGCCTGCCGACCACCTTTGGCGCAACACTCCCTCAGGAGAACCTGAACGCTACCCGCACCCGCGGCTTCGAGCTTATGCTGGGCACGGCCAATCAGATCGGCGACTTCAGCTATGACATCAGTGCAAACGTGTCTTACAACCGTACCCGCTGGACAGTTTACGATCAGGCAGAGGAGACCGACCCTGACCGCAAGCGCCTCTATCAGAATGTCGGGCAGTATGTGGACCGTCAAGTCGGCTATGTCACCGACGGCCTGTTTGCTTCCGACGAAGAAGTGGCTGCCTGGCCCTACAGTTTCGACGACCTGAACAACGACAATTCGACCCTCAGGGCAGGTGACATCAAGTTTGTGGATACCAACGACGACGGCGTCATCAACTGGAAGGACCAGCAGATCATCGGCAAGGGCAGCACTCCCCACTGGATGGGAGGTCTGACCATCAATATGGGCTGGCGCGGCTTTGACCTGCAGGCACTTTTCCAGGGGGCCTGGGGCTACACTATAGGCCTGAGCTATGACAGCAACACCTCTACCTATGCAAATCTGTATTTTGACCAGTTCCACAATGCTGATGCGGGCGCCCTGGTGGCCCGCCCTGCAGGTGCTGTCATCAACGGCTATGGCACCGACTTCTACAATCGCGACTGTGCCTATGTCCGTCTGAAGAATCTGGCTGTGGGTTATACCATTCCCGAGAGACTCACCAAGAAAATTGGCATAAGCAAGTTCCGTATCTATGCAGGCGGCATGAACCTCTTTACACTGAGCAATATTAGTAAATATGGCGTCGACCCCGAGTCCACCGGTACCGTCGGATATTCCTATCCTCAGCAGTACACCATGAGTCTGGGTTGCAACATTGTATTATAATTAAACGAAATGGTTATGAAAAAGATATTCTACGCTTTTACTCTGGCAGCTCTTTTCACAGCTGTTTCCTGTGCCGACTATCTGGAACAGACTCCGACTAACCAATATACCGACGCCCAGGTATGGCAGGATGAATACCTCGTGGAAAGCCATCTTGCCGAGCTTTATGCGGCAAGCGTGTTTATGATCAACGATGCGCTGGCATCCTACGACGGCCCTAATCCGAGTCCGCTCAATGTGGATTTCGGGACCAACTACAACTGGAATTTTAACCTGGGCGTTTCGGCTCAGGGCGAGGGTCCTATCCACGCGACCACCATTGCCGACGAGGGTAAGTACAGCCAACGCGGAGCGCAGACCAACTATCATGGATACAAACTGTATGGAATTCAGAAAAACAGCGGTTTCATGCGCTGGTGGAGCAATGGCTACTATCTGAACCGCCAGCTCAACCACATGATCGAGAGCATGGAATCCTCGACTCTGAGCAAGGCCAAAGCCTTCCAGGCAGAAGCCCGTTTCCTGCGCGCCTTCAACTATTTTGCAATGGTTAAGCGCTACGGCGGCGTGCCCCTGATCCTCAAGGAGACTCCCATCGACGCTCCGGACGAGATTGTATATCCCCCGCGCAACAAAGAGAAAGATTGCTGGGATTTCATCATCAATGAATGCCTTGAAATTGCCGAATTGCTGGAGCCCAATCCGACCACGGCCCATGCCAGCAAGTGGGCGGCTCTCGCACTGGCCTCCCGCGCAGCCCTGTATGCCGGCAGCATCGCCCAGTACGGGCAGGTCGATCTGGATGGCCTGGTCGGAATAGATGCTTCCGAGGCCAAAGGCTATTATGAGACTGCCGCCAAGGCCTGTGAAGAGATTATGACAAAGAGCGGCAAAGGCCTCTACAAGGGCAGTATGGGTGATGGCAAAGCTGAGGATTATGTAAAGAATCTGGAAGATGTATTCCTGGTGAAAGACAATAACGAAGTGTTGCTGAGCAAGCACCATCAAGGTCAGCCCGGCGGCATAAACCTCTGGTCCTGGGATATCTGTATGAGCCCGAAGCCCAATGCATGGAGCGTTGGCCAGTATGTGCACCCTTATTACGATTTCGTGGAGAATTTTGACTTTGTGGATGGAACTTCCGGCAAGATAGACCGCAGCGTGCTTACTTCCAGGTCCTGGACGATGGACGAGCTCTGGGGCAATCGTGACCCTCGTCTGAGGGCATGGACTTGGACCAACCGCTATCACTGGGCTGGTGCAGTCGGTTTCCCTTGGGGCAACGACACTGTAAGTATGTATCGCGGCATACGCCTGCCCGACGGCACTGACTACTATGATATTACGGAGAATGTTTACGAGGGGGTCCAGTGCTGGGGCGACCAGATGCAGGAGATGGCTACAGGCTCAATGTATCATACCGGCTTCGGAGTTGCCAAGTATCTGGAGCCCGGCAGCGACTGCATGACCTGGTTTGTCTATTCCACTACCGATTACATTATCCTGCGCTATGCTGAGGTCCTGCTCAACTATGCAGAGGCCTGCTTTGAACTGGGCCGCAAAGGGGAAGCCCTGGATGCGATAAATCAGATCCGCGACCGTGCCGGTGTGGCTGGACTGAAGAATGTGACGATGGACGCAATCCGCAAGGAGCGTCTGTGCGAACTCTGCTTCGAGAACCACCGCTATTGGGACCTGCGCCGCTGGCGTATTGCCGAGACGGAACTCTCCAAACCCCATTCCGGCATCACTTATGTGCTTGACTGGGCTTCCTATCAGGCGTCTCTGAAAACCAAGACCGTGGACGGCAAGCAGGTCACCGAACGTACGGCTGAGCCTCGCTTCTGGATAGAGTTCGAAGACCATATCGACAGCAAGACCCAGGATCCCACTTTCCTGAGCAACAACTATTATCTCCCCATTGGCGACGGCACTACCACAGTCAATCCCAACCTTAGGGAGAATCCCGGCTATTAACAAAACATACACATTTATTCATATCCATTATTAACCAACACTTTTTTAAACAAACACAAACAATGAAAAAGTATTTTGCAATTGCTCTTATGCTCGTGCTTTGCATCACGGGCTGTAAGAAACCCGATTCAATCCAACTGAACACCGCTACCTGGTCGGCTCCCTACGAGGGTGAGGCCTTCACGCTCACCGTGACTGCAAGCGGCGACTACAAGGGTACTCCCGACGTTGACTGGCTGACCGTTTCCGGCGCCACCGTGACCGTAGCCGAGAACACTACCTATGAGGCACGTACCGGCAAGGTTACCTTCACCTGCGGTTCAGAATCCGCCGTGGTTACCGTTAACCAGGAAGCTGCCCCCAAGCCCAAGGAGTACAAGGCGCTCGATGGCCCTGCAAACAGCTACATCGTATCCGAAGGTGGCGACTACAAGATCCAGGCTACCGTTATGGGTAACGGCGACAAGGGTCTGCATTCCACTTTCCCTATCACCTCTACCGCTATCAGCCCTGCATCGGCCAAACTCCTCTGGGAAGAGGCTGAAGGCCTTATCACCGATGTCAAACTCCAGGATGGTTACATCTGCTTCACCGTGGACAACAAGGACGGCAACGCAGTGGTGGCTGCTACCGACGCTTCTGACAATATCCTCTGGAGCTGGCACATCTGGAGCGCAGAGGCTCCCAAGGATATAAATCTTGGCACCTGGACAATGATGGACCGCAACCTCGGTGCATATATGACCGGAACCGATCCTGATTCATACGGCATGTATTATCAGTGGGGCCGCAAGGATCCTTTCTCCCGCGTCCTGGGCCTTGACTCTGGCGCCGGCGAAGGCTGGTATCATCCCGTAGTTGGTGGTGCAGGTGAGGATTTCAACGATATGGCAGATGCTACAATCCACTCCATAGCTTATTCGGTTGCTCATCCCAACGAGTTTATCGCTTGCTCCAACCGCAACAACGACTGGCTCATTGAGGCTAATCAGCGCTATCTCTGGGGTATCAACTGGGAAGTTGACCAGAATCCCGACTACCAGGCTTTCAAGTCTGTATATGACCCCTGCCCGAAGGGTTATGCAGTTGCCAGCCCTACTTGCTTTGCAGCTGGTGTAGGTTCTGCTGTACGCAACAGCGACAACTCCTTCACTCTGTTCGACGGTAAGATCACAGTGCCCGCAGCCGGCTTTATCTATACCGGCGGTAATGGCTGGTACGATGCTGACGGCAATGGCTGGGCTGGTCTTTGGACCTGCTCGACTGCTTGGGGCAATGTGGAGAATGCATTTCGCATGGCCGGTCACAACTTCGACGCCCGCGACAATTATGACCGTGCAACCGGTCACCCCGTTCGCTGCTACAAGTTCTCCGAGTAATCTCTCTTAATTCTCTTATATTCTTCAAAGGGGGCCGGAAACAGGTCCGGCTCCCTTTTCTATAAAACAGATATGAATAAAGTGTACAGATTCGCATCTCTTTTTATTGGACTGGCGGCGCTGCTTGCCTGCGGTTGCGACCCCGTGGACAACCCAGGCGGGAAGGACAATCCCGAAAAGGACCCCCGCAGTGCTTTGGAACGCTATTGGGACGATGCCTACAGCGGCGAGTGGGGCATACAGATCAAAGAACTCAATGTAAACGGCAACGCCGTGCCCAGAATGTTCATCGGCGGCAAGCCGCTGTATGTGACCGGCGTGAACTGCTACAATCTATTTGTGGAGTGCCACGAGGCCGACCGTATGAAAACGGACGCGATGCGCAAGGCCGTTGAGACCCTCGCGCAGGAGCAGGTACCCATCGTGCGCTTCAGCTGCAGCCCATTCTATGCTACTCAGTTCGGCTTTTATTTTGACCAGAAAGAAAAGTATCTCGCCAACCTGGACACTCTGGGTGCCTGGTGCGACAGGGCGCATATAGCTCTCATACCTTCTATTTTCTGGAACACGGGTTCTGTACCCACATATTATGGTGAGCCGTATGCAGCCTGGGGCGATGTAAACAGCAAGACCTACGCCCACATGCTCCAGTACACAGAGGATGTAGTGAATGTCCTCAAAAAGCATAAAAGCCTGGTGATGTGGGAGTTCGGCAACGAATTCAGCCTCGCGGCCGACATCGAGATGGCCGGCTATCCTCCGCTGCCCGCACGCGCGGTGGAAACCGCCTACAAGGGCTTTGCAGAGAAGATCCTCTCGCTGGATGAGCACAAGAGGGTGGTTGCCACCGGCAACAGCATAATGCGCAACTCGCAGTACCACCAGATGACAGACAAGACCTGGGGCACAGACAGCTGGGAGCAGTACAAGCAGATCACCGCCATCATGACTCCTGAACCCATGTTGGGAATGTCCGAGCATATCTACGAAGATGCCCGCGCTTTTTCCGACAAAGGCACCGTGAACCGCACCGAACAGGTGCAGTATGCAAAGCAGGTGGCCAACGAACTGGGCAAGGGCTATTATGTGGGTGAGTTCACAGGCCCGGCAACGGCAAAGGGCGACTCGCTTATGATACGCCGTCACCTGATCTCTTATTATGCACAGAGGGTACAGATTTCCCTTATGTGGAACTATGCGCTCAAGGCCGACATAGAATACAGTTTCCGGTCTGGCACGCCTTATGGCAACATGGCCTTCAACCTGATGCGCGAATACAACGAAAGATTCAAAACCGTAAGCGAATAAGATTATGAAACGGATATTATTGCTGATGGCGGCCATGACCACTCTGGCACTGGCTGCGAATGCCCATGTGGCCGAGCAGTCCCTTGGTGGCAGCTGGAGCCTTAAGTTTTTCCCTCAGCCGGCCGTGGCGGTCACTGCGCCCGAAGGGGTTGCAGCAACGGACGGGACGACCATCGAGGCCACCGTGCCCGGCAACGTGGAGATCGACCTGGAAAAGGCCGGCCTGATTGCCGACCCAATGATAGGCAATAATATCTATACCCTGCGCAAGTGGGAGGGCTACCAGTGGTGCTATTCCAAGACTTTCGCAGCAACGCAGCTCAAGGCGGGGCAGAGGGCTGTCCTCTGCTTCGAGGGGCTGGACACCTTCGCCGAGATTTATCTCAACGGAGAGCATATAGGCAGTGCGGCCAATATGCTCATAGAGCACGAATATGACGTCACGGATCTCCTTCAGCCGGAGAATAAGCTGGAGGTGATTATCCGCTCCAGCGTGCTGGAAGTGCAGAAATATTTTCTGGGGGCTCTCAGCATAGGCAATTTTGCCAACGAAGAGAGCGCCTATGCCCGCCGCGCGCCCAGCACCTATGGCTGGGACATCATGCCCCGCCTGGTGAGCGCCGGCCTGTGGCGGGACGTGGTCCTGAAAGTGGAGAACCCGGTGACAATTACCGATGCCCACTGGATGACCTATGAGATAGACGTGCCCGCTCGCAAGGCCAAGGAATACCTTTACCTGCAGACCCGCATGCCTTTCGAAAAATTTGACAATGTGGAAGCCGTGGTCACCATTTCCCGCGACGGCAAGCCTGTGGTCCGCCAGCAGCAGCTGATGCGCAAGGCGGCCGACTGCCTGAGCTTCGACATGGAGAATGTGGAATTCTGGTGGCCGCGCGGCTACGGCGAGCCTGCGCTCTACGATGTGCAGGTGCAGCTTGTGGACTGCAAAACCGGCGAGGTCTATGACAGCGACAGCCGCCGCATAGGCATCCGCATGGTGGAGCTGGACATAGACGACGTGAACCTGCCCGGCAAACCCGGTCAGTTCCAGTTTGTGGTCAACGGCGTGCCGGTATTTGCAAAGGGTACCAACTGGGTGCCTATGGATGCCCTGCACAGCCGCGACGCCTCGCACTACGATGCCGCCGTGGCCCTGATGGTGGAGATGAACTGCAACATTACCCGCTGCTGGGGCGGGAATGTCTATGAAGACCACCGCTTCTTTGACCTCTGCGACGAAAACGGCATTATGGTTTGGCAGGACTTCGCCTTCGGCTGCAGCAATTATTCCCAGCGCGACGACTTTGCCGCCATGGTAGAGCAGGAGGCCATAAGCGTGGTGCGTAAACTGCGCAACCATGCCAGCCTGGTGCTCTGGAGCGGCAACAACGAAGACGACCAGAGCATGATTTTCGGCCGTCTGCGCAATTTCAACCTGGATCCCAACAAAGACCGCACCTCGCGCCTTACCCTGGCCAGGGTGTGCTACGAGCTGGATCCCACCAGGCCCTATCTGCCGTCTTCGCCTTATTACAGCCCGCGCGTGGTGGCCGAGGGCAGTGCCGACGAATTCCTCCCCGAGAACCATCTCTGGGGCCCGCGTGGCTACTACAAGGCCGACTTTTATGTAAAAAATCCGAGCCAGTTTGTGAGCGAAATCGGCTATCACGGATGTCCCAATATGGAAACGCTCAAAAAGATGTTTACCCCCGAAAATGTCAACCCCTGGCTTGGCGGCGAGGTAGGAATGTGGAACGACGAGTGGCAGACCAAGGCCAACCGCATCTATGACGTCAAGTTCCAGGGCGGTCGCAACGACCTTATGACCAATCAGGTCCGGACTATCTTCGGGGAGGTTCCTTCAGAACTGGAAAGATTTATCTTCGCCTCGCAGAGCGTGCAGGCGGAGGCCATGAAATATTTTGTGGAGCGCTGGCGCGGCGGCAGGCCCTACCGCACCGGTATCATCTGGTGGAATATCCGCGACGGCTGGCCGCTGCTTTCGGATGCCATCAGCGACTATTATGGCGGCAAAAAGCGCGCCTTCTACTATATGCAGAATGTCCACCGCGACATCCTCTGCATGATTACGGACGACGGCCCGGACAGCAAGCACTATTACCTCAAGGTGGACAACCAGACCCTGGACGATGTCTCCGGCTATGTCGAGGTCACGGATGTGGAAAGCGGGAAGGTCATCTATAAAGGCGACTTCGACGCCGATGCTAACTCGGCCGCGCTGATTAAAAAGCTTCCTGCACGGAAAGGGCAGGGGATGCTGCTTGTGGATTATTCTGTGGGCGACGGGCACTATTTCAATCACTATCTCTACGGAGAGCCGCCCTACAAGCTGGATGACTATAAGAATTGGATGAAAAAAATAAGCATATATGAGATCGACTAGAACCTTATTCGGCCTTCTGGCCGCGGTCGGCCTTCTGGCGGCGACGTCCTGCGGCCGGCAATATGTCCGTGTGGACGTGGGCGAGGCTACGCCCGTAACCGTAGAATCAATCGGAGCCGAGTTTGACCCCCATTTTTATTCCCAGAATGTGGTGGGCCGCCCGGACAACGGGGTAGAGGCCGGGGATTTCAAGATAATAGACGAGCGGGTGACGCGCATGGGCCTGCAGAAGTTCCGCGTGATGATCCAGCCGCAGTGGTACGAGCCCTACAACGACAACGACGATGCGTTTGACACCGACATGTCTGCCTTCCGCTGGAATACGGTAGAGATGCAGTCCATCTACCAGGAGCTGGATCTGGCACAGAAGAACGGAATGGACGTGTGCCTGGCCATCTGGGGCTGCACCCGCCACGTGAAGATGGTGGAAAGCGAGTATGCCGATGTCACCACCAGTTTCCTGGCCGACCACGATGCCAACCGCGCATGGATATGCCCGCCCAAGGACAACGACGAGTTCGGCGAGAACTTTGCGGCGCTGGTCAAATATCTGATTGAGGAGAAGGGTTATACCTGCGTAAACGAAGTGACCCCCTTCAACGAGCCCGGCGGCGATGTCATCGCTCCGGAGGGCTATATGGAGGTCTGCCGTGCGCTGGACCGGCATTTCCGCCGTCTGGGCGTGCGCGACAAGGTGCGCTTCAACCTCTCGGACAATATCGACACTCATCAATACTATCTCGAAGCCTGTGCAGAGCAGCTGCAGGGCATAGCCGACATCTTCAACAGCCACACCTACATTTTCGGCTACGATACCCCCAACGACACCATTCTGGCCTGGGAGAAAAACAATGTGGCCATCAGCGCCAGAGCCGGCCTCAAGCACCTTGTGGGCGAATTCGGGTCCAACCAGTGCGTGGGCGCCTCCCGCCAGCGGGATATAGATGAATATGAGCGCGGCGTTCTGATTACGCGCCTGGCGCTCAACTTTTTCAATGCCGGCGCCTGCGGCATCAGCTACTGGGGCCTGATAGACCAGTACTACAATTTTGACGCAGACTATCAGCAGATGCAGCAGCTTGGGCTGTGGCGCTCTGCCAAGAAGGAATATGCTTCGGACACCACCTATAACCGCATCAAGTGCGACTTTGAGTGCCGCCCGCAGTACTATGCTTATTCGCTGCTGTCCAGCCGGGTGCGCCCGGGGGCTGAGATCCATCCCATCGACACCGGCCGCGACTTTGCCGCCGCCACGGCTTTCAAAAACACCGACGGCAAATGGGTCTGTGTCATTGCCAATCAGCATAAAGAAGAGCTGGCGCTGGAGATTGCCGGCGGCCTGGAAGGTCAGTTTGACATAATCACTTATCAAGAAGGCAAATTGCCTTCGGACGGCTCGCTCATCGCGCCTTCGGGCAGCGCCAGGGCTGCTTCCGGTGGGCTCAAAGTGGTGGTTCCGGCCAAAAGTGTCGCTTATTATTGTCAGAAGTAGAAAATGAGGCAGCTTATATTTCATCTGTTTATCCTCGGCCTGGCGGCTGCCTCGTGCGCCTGCGAGCGTAAAGAACCAGAGAGGGAGCTTGTGCCCCTGAGCGGCAATTATATCGACGTGGACGCCACTGTCTCGGGGGCAGTGCTGCCCAATATCGTGGACAATGTAAATGTCTGGGACATGGGCAAACTCTATCATCACCCCAATCTCAATCCCGAGGGGAATGTGTTCGAGTTTGTCAAGTATGTGCAGTTCATGCAGTGCACCGGCGGCAGCACCGGTCGCGACCTGTTCCGCAACCCTGGCCGCAGGGACGTGCTGGACGACTACAATTTCGACAACCTGATAACCAACTGCCGCGGGGTGCTGACCATGGGTGCCAAACCGCACCTGAAGCTGGGCAGCGTGCCCCTGAAACTCACCACCGACCCCTACATAGGCGGCTTCGGCACCAATGTCTATCCGCCGGACGACTATAACCAGTATTACGCTTATATCAAGGCTATTGTCACGGCCCTGGTAGAGGAATTCGGGCTGGAAGAAGTGCGTTCTTGGCGCTTCGGCTGCATGACAGAATACGAGAATTATGACTGGTTCAAGGCTAAAAGCTCTCTGGGCAGCGACAGCTGCGAGGCATATTGCAAGCTGTATGACTATACCGTGCAGGCCCTTGTGGATGTGCTCGGGCCCGATGTGTTCGTGGGGGCGCACTCTATGACCGTGAGCGAAGGCGGATGGGACGAGCGCAAGTTCATCGAGCACTGCGCCAAGGGTACCAACTATGCCAATGGCGGCGTGGGGACCCCGATAAGGTTCCTGTCGGCTTCGTATTACGATGTCCGTCCGGGCGAATTCACCAGCGGCCATCCGCTGCCCGAAACTATTGCCATACTCAAGAATGCCGCCGAATCCTGCGGCCTGAACAATCTGATTTACGGGGTGGACGAGGGGCGTATCCTGGCGGGCCTCAAAAGGGGCCGCGACTCCCAGGATCTGTACAACCGCACCACCGGCTACACCTGGCAGGCTGCCTACGATGCTCGATTGTTCCTGCAGGCCATCGACTGTGGCATGGACTATTTCTCATCGTGGAATTTCTTGACCGGCGGCAATATCTTCGGCTATCCGATAATCAGTTTCCACGTAGCGCAGAATATAGCCAAGTTCGAGAATATGCATCGCAGCGCGGCCCAGGTCAACTTCCCTTCGCTGGATGGGGCCGAGATTGGCTGCCTGGCCGCCAGCGAAGGCAATCTGGTGCGGCTGATGGTCTATAATTTCAAGAATATGCTCAATTATTCCGGCTGGCAGCGCTATACTCTTCGTGTGAAACTTCCCTTCGAGGCAAGCCAGGTCCAGATTACCCGCTACCTGGTCAACGACGACTGCAATTTCTTCGACGAATGGGTCGAGGACCGTAAAACACTGGGCATTGCTGACAGCGACTTTGCCTGGAGCCCCGACGACCCTCTGCTGGACAATACCGTCACCCTCAACCGCGCATCTGCCATCCAGAAATATAAAACCGTCAGGGATAAATACATAGAGTGCGCCCGCCTGACGCCCGTGACCGAGACGGCTCCCGTCTCAGGCGGCTGCGTGATCCTGGCCGAAACCATAAATGCCAGCAATGTACTGTTCCTGGAAATAAAACCCTTATAGAAGCATTATGAAACGTTTACAGGCGCTCGTATTTAGTTTGTTGCTGTCGGTGGCAGCATTTGCTGCCGGCACTGTTGACCTTTCCGGCACTTGGCATCTGGAAGGGGTGGGCGAAGGCTTGCCCTCAGACCTGCAGGTGCAGGTGCCCGGCGACGTGCATTCGGCGCTGCTGGAGGCGGGGCTTATCAAGGATCCTTACTACGGCTTCAACGAACTGGAGAATCTGTGGGTTGGCCGCTGTGACTGGCGCATCAGCCGCACATTTACGCTTGGCGCCGAAGACCTGGCCCACGCGGCAGTGTATTTGCGATTGGAAGACGTTGACACCTTCTGCGACATATCGATAAACGGGCATAAGGTGGGCAGCACTACCAACCGTTTCCGCCGCTGGGAGTGGGATGTGAAGCCTTATCTGGTAGCCGGGGAGAATGTGATCGAGGGATATTTCCACAGCGCAGAGAAGGTCAGCGAGGCCTTCGCCGCCGATTATGGCTATCCTATGCCTATGTCGGAGGTCGGCCTTGTGCCCAGCATCAATACCATACGCAAACCAGCCTGCCACGGCGGCTGGGACTGGGGCCCGTGCCAGATGGTGACGGGCTTTGCCGGTAAGGTGGAACTGATTGCCGTGGATGCCGCCCGCATAGATTATGTTTATTGCGACCAGGATTTTACGCGCAAGGGCCGCGTCGGCGTCAAGGTAAACGTGCAGCTTACATCGCCTGCCGGCGGCATTTCCCCAGTGGAGGTTTCGTTTGCCGGCCAGAAAAAGAGCCGCCGGGTGAAGCTTGCCCCCGGCAGCAATATCGTCAGCCTGGATTTCACGGTCCGCAATCCCCGCCTGTGGTGGCCCAACGGCATGGGAGAGCAGTATCTCTATCCTCTGGAAGTGGCGGTGGACGGGCAGAAACTGGAGCGCAAGATAGGCCTTCGCAAGCTTGAGGTAGTGAGCCGCGAAGATACTGTGTATGGCAAGCCCGGCATGAGTATGACCTTCCGCGTCAACGGCCGCGACATGTTTGCAAAAGGTGCCGACTGGGTGCCATGCGAGCTGTTCGAAACCCGGCAGAGGTACGAGCGCTATGCGGATGTGCTCAGCAGCGCCCGCGATGCCAATATGAATATGCTGCGCCACTGGGGCGGCGGCCAGTTCGAGAAAGAGGAATTTTACAATATCTGCGACTCTCTGGGCCTGATGCTCTGGCACGACTTTATGTTCTCCTGCGCCATCTATCCGGCCGACAAGCGCTTCCTGGACGAGGTGGAGGCCGAGCTTAACCACCAGATACGCCGCCTGCGCGACCACAGCAGCATCGCCCTCTGGTGCGGCGACAACGAGTGCGTGGGCGCCCTGGGCTGGTGGGAGGTAACCCGCAGCAACCGTGACTTTTATACCCAGAAGCTGGATACGCTCATCAAACTCCGCGGACGTATTGTGGCCGAGGCCGACCCGGGCCGCGTCTATTGGCCCAGCTCTCCCTGCGCAGGGCCGGGTGACTACACAACCGACAACTGGAAAGAAGACACCAAGGGTGATATGCACCTGTGGTCCATCTCCAAGTTTGCCGGGCCGCTTTCTGACTATTACAAGGTGCGGCCGCGTTTCTGCTCTGAATATGGCCATTCGTCTTTCCCGCGCTATGATTTGATTGCGCGTTACCTCTCGCCCGGCGCAGCAAATATCTGGTCGCCGGAATTCGACCACCACGTAAAGGAGGTGACCGAAGGCCGCCGCGGCAATCAGATTATAATGGACCGCCTGTGCCTGCACTTCAACTTCCCTTCGCGGGTGGAAGACATCTTCTATCTGTCTCAGGTAGAGCAGGCTATGGGTCTGGAGACGGCCACCCAGTTCTGGCGCACGCTGGAACCTAACTGCATGGGAACCATCTACTGGCAGTTGAACGACATCTGGCCGGGCGCATCCTGGTCCAGCATAGAGTGGGATGGCAAATGGAAGCAGAGCCACTATCACGCCAAGCGCTTCTTCGCCCTCGAAGCCATCAGCGCCGTGCCCGATATCGACAATCCCGGCCACCTGGGCATTTGGGCCATCAATGACACCCCGGCCGACAAGTCTTACACCGCCGTGGTGCGGCTGTGGACCTTCGGCGGCAAGATCGTATCGGAGAAGGCTGTGCCCATCTCGCTGTCCGGCGGAAAGTCTGTCAAGGCGGCGGAGTTTGCCCTGGACGATTTCGGGAGCGAGACAGAGCGCCGCGGCCGTTTCGTGGAGCTGCAGCTGCTCTGCGACGGCAAGGCGGTGGCATATAACACCTGGATGTTCGGCGAATACAAGGATTGCCCGCTCGAAAAGGCATCGGTGAGCTGCATTCCGGCAGAAAGCGACGGGCGCTGGACGGTGACCCTGGCCGCCGACAAGCCCGCCTTCTTCGTGTGGCTGTCGGCCGGCGACATCCCCGGCGAATTCAGCGACAACAGCTTCACCCTCTATCCCGGCCGCCCGGTGGAGCTGGTCTTTACCCCCAAGAACGGGTTTGACGACTTCGGCAAGTTTGCCTCCTCGCTCAAACTGATGCACCTCGGCGAGACCTATCTATAGGCCCGCAGCTTTTTATCCTTAATTTCGCAATATGATTTACACCTGGGAATACAGTTCTGAGCTGGGTCAAATCACGCTTGCCGGAAGCGAACGTGTTCTGACGGGGCTATGGTTCGAGGGGCAGAAGCATTTCGCCCCGGGAATCGGGCCGGAAACGGTGACCGCCCTGACGCCTGTCTTCAGGCAGACCGTCGAATGGCTGGACTGTTATTTCGCGGGTGGGATTCCCGGCTTCGTTCCGGCCTTGGCAACGGAAGGTACGGCGTTTCAGGAAGTTGTATGGGGAATCCTGCGCACCGTCCCATACGGGCAGACTATGACCTATGGCCAGCTTGCCGCAAGGGCCTCTGCATTGGCCGTCGGCGGGCAGTTTGACACCCCCGGCGCCCGTCCGTCTGCCCGGGCGGTCGGCCAGGCGGTGGGCCGCAACCCTATTTCCCTGATTATCCCTTGCCACAGGATTGTCGCAGCTGGCGGTGCTCTCGGAGGCTACGCCGCCGGCCAGTGGCGCAAAGAGCGCCTGCTGAAGCTCGAGGCGCGGCGCTTGCCGGGGTGATATCTTTTATGGATAAATGTGTTTCCGGCTATAGGAATTATTGCATTAATTACTTAAATTTGTAGACCTATTGGAGCAAAATGGAAGATCTTATAATAAATTCTCTTAAAGAACATTATGCGGTGGCGGAGCGCTTTGTGAACGATCCGGCTACCGCCCGGAATATAGAGAAGGCGGCGCGTCTGATAGCCAGCTCGATCAAGGCGGGGGGCAAGGTGCTCACCTGCGGCAACGGCGGCAGCCTGTGCGACGCCACCCATTTTGCCGAGGAACTCACCGGGCGCTTCCGCGACAGCCGCGCTCCGCTGCCGGCCATGGCCATCAACGACCCGGCGCACATCACCTGCACCACCAACGACTATTCTTTCGAGAAGATTTTCTCGCGCGTGGTGGAGGCTCTGGGCCGCCCGGGCGACGTGCTGTGCGGCTTTTCTACCAGCGGCACGTCCAAAAACGTGGTGGAGGCAGCCCGCGCGGCCCGCGAAAAGGGGATGAAGGTGGTCGGCTTTACCAGGGCGGGGGAGAACCCGCTCGCGGCGCTTTCGGATGCGGTGATCGCCGTGGACCACGGTGGCTACAGCGACCGCATACAGGAAATGCATATAACAGCAGTACACATAATAATCGAAGGGGTGGAAAGGTTGGTAAAAGATTGTTTATAAAAGTGGTTTTCAGCAGCCTGCCTCACCCCTGGCAGGCTGCTTTTTTTTGTTAGATTTCGGTCTGTTTTGAATTTTACAATTGAAGGATTATCTTTGTACACCACTTTTAGTCCTTTTTTTGTAGAATAGTGAAACGTCTTTTTTTACCAATTCTGACAGCTGTCTCGCTGTTGGCTGCATCTTGTACGGACTATCGGTCCCAGATTGACCAGCTCCAGCAGGAGATTGATCAAATATCTGATAATCTTGAACTTATAGAGTCTGTTACAGATAATCTCGGGGCGCTTCGCGATGTGCTGGATATACTTGAGGCGGGGGATTGTATAATCTCGGCCGCTCCGGCTGCAGATGGTTACGTTTTTGAATTCAAGACCAACGGAAAATTGAATGTGGGCAGCCGCACGGCCGGCGTGTCGGTGGGCTTTGCCGACGGTGCTTATTTCTGGACTCTGGATGGCCAGCCGATTAAGGACGCCTCCGGGGCGAGGCTGCCTATAGCCGTTTCGCCCATTTTCCATGCCCGCGAAAGCGGCATCGAGCTGAGTGCCGACGGCGGCAAGAGCTGGATGGCGGCCTCTGGCAGTGCCGACTCTGTGATATCTTCTGTACAAGAGGATGCTACCAAGATATCAATAACGTTCCTGGGCGGCACCGTGGTGGATTTCCCAAAGGAGAAGACGCTTTCTGTGAGCCTGAGCGGCGATGGCGCCACCATGGCTTCCGATGGGACGGCTTCGGTGGACTTTCTTATCTTGGGCGAGGGCGACAGCTACAGCGTGACTGCGATTGTGCCCCAGCTCTGGAGATATGATATAAAATGGGAAAACAGCTGCAAGGGCACCATAGAATTTGTGGCCCCCGAGGCAAGTTCGGAAACAGTCAGACTTTATTTCGGAGACGGCAAGGGGCACATCCTGGCCACCGATGTGGATTTTTCGCTTTTGACTGTGGACGAGTCCTTCCCGGTGATGTATCCCGCCTGGGAGGCCTACAGCATAGCCTCCGGCGGCGGCAACGTAGAGGTGGAACTTGGCACCAATCTCGACTATGAGATTTCCATTGTCGGAGACGGCGGCCAGTGGCTTTCGCTGCCCGACACCAAGGCTGTCCGCACAGACAGGCTGGTATTCAGCGCAAGCGCCAATTTGAGCGGCGAAATGCGTTCTGCCACAGTGGTTTTCGCCAGCGGTACATACACCAGGACCATCATCATCTATCAGGCGTGCCAGGCGCAACTGCCCGGCCAGAACCTGAGCGCCGGCGGCACGGCAAACTGCTATATTGTGCCGGCTGCGGGCGACTATTATTTCGACGCTACCGTCATGGGCTGCGGCCCGGGCGGCATTATGCCGGAGGGCGGTTTTCACACCGCCGATGCCCGCTTGAACCCGGCCGGGGTGGAAATAATGATGGAGTTTGGCGACGAGCCGCTCATAGAGAATCTCCGGCTGGAAGACGGTAAAGTCCATTTCCATGCCACCGGAGCCAAGGGCAATATCACGGTTTACGTTGCAGCAGAGGACGGCTCCGTGATTTGGAGCTGGCATCTCTGGTGCACCGATATGCCGGAGGAAATATCTTTTTCGGCAGACGGCAGGAACATCTTCACTTTCCTGGACCGCAATCTCGGGGCCACCGGGGCCGCTGCTTCCGACGGCGAGGCTACCTATGGGCTCTACTACCAGTGGGGGCGCAAGGACCCGTTCTGCGTGGAAGACTTTGCAAGCATGGCGGCCAACGGCCCCAAGTCCATAGAATATTCCATCAACCGCCCTTTCATGGCCTTCCGCACGGGGGATTCGATTACCCCGGACTGGCTGGGAACTTATAACGACTACCTCTGGGGGAATCCCGACTTTTACCGCACGCACCCCATGGCAGAAATGGTGAAGACCATTTATGACCCGTGTCCCGCCGGCTATATGGTGCCTCCGGCCCATGTGTTCGCCTTCCTTCGCGACAAGTCCCGCATCACTTTTGTCGAAAACGGCTTGAATGTCCGCGGCGAATTTGGCCAGACGGGTTTCTTCCCTTATTCTGGAGGCGTGCTGGGCTCTGTCTGGGATGGCTGGGGCGGCACTTCTGCCGAGGCGTGCCTGGTGTTGTGGAATTCCAGTGCAGCCAGATATCACCTTCGCGACAACGACGGTGCCGCAGTGGCCAGGGTGGCCAAAAACAGCGGAAGTGCAGAATTCAACAAGGCGGACCTTCGCGCCCGCGGCATACCTGTACGATGCATTAAACAGCAGTAAGCGATATGAAAAAGATAAGCTTTATATTGATATTCGCGCTTCTGCTGCTTGGCTCGTGCAACAAGGCGGCGAAGGAGCAGTTGGCTTCTTTACAAGAGCAGAAATCGACCATGGAAAGTCAGACCGCCCAGCTGCCGTCGGCCGGGGAGCCGGACGTCCGGCAGGAGGTGACAATAGAATTTGAAAATGATTTCTATGGCATTGACGCCGGCGGCAGCGTGAGCCTGCATTATACTCTGTCTCGCCCTGCTACGCTCGAAACAGTCGCCTCCGGCAGCTGGAATGTAAGCATAGAAGCTTCTTCCGGGACAGAGGGTGACATTGTAGTGAGCGCGCCGGATCCGGCACAGCCCGAGCAACTTGTTGTCGAGGCCGACTTCGCTTCCGGGGCTGTATCGTCGTTTATCTTGCCGGTGATGCTGCGGCGGCCATATACCGATGCCAGCAGCCCGCGTCTGGAGGCGATGGCGTATTACGGTTTTCACGACCACATCGCCACTGCCGAAAACTTCCGAAAACTGGCCGAGGCGGGCATTACAATGATTACCGTAGAGCAGATCAATGACTGGCCTCTGCACCTGCGCCTGGCTGAGGAGGCCGGCATCAAGGTGGTGTTCTTCATCAACTGGTATGCCCGTATGTATGAGAATGACCCGGTGCATTACAAAGGGCTGGACGAGATAGTGAACGAGGCCAAGAAGTATCCTGCGCTCTATGCATATCAGATACAGGACGAGCCCAGCGCACTCGAGATACCGACGCTGAATATTTCAAAGTCCCACATAGAAGAGCTTGACCCCGACCATCCGGTGTATATCAACCTGCATTCTGCCGAGGTCTCTATGGCGGCGACGATGACCGCCACCTATGAGCAGTATATCCGGTACTTTACATACGACTGCAATGTGAAATTCCTTACTTTTGACGAGTATCCGGTGTATGAAACAGGTGTGCACGACGCCTGGTACAAGTCGTTGGAGACTGTAAGGGATGTTACAAGGGAGGCCGAGATCCCCTTCTGGGCATTCTCGCTCTGTTGCCGTGAGTGGCTCAGGGCCGATCCGTCGGTAGAGAACCTGCGTCTCCAGGGCAATATCAACATAGCCTACGGCGCGCAGTGCATCCAGTATTTTGTATGGATGGCCACTACGGGCACCAATTATGCGCCCATTATGCCTGACGGGACCTATACGACGGCCTACGACAAGTGCAAGGCGTATAACCGCGAGCTGCACAACCGCGAGTTTATCTTTGCCGACGCGGATGTCTGGAAGGTCCGCCACGCCGGCATCGGGTCCTATGCCCACGGCGAGTATCTTACAAGGGAAGATTTGCCCGGGGCCATAGACGATATGTCCTTCTCAGGGGATGCGCTGATATCCTTCGTGAACAATGGCGGCAGCGAATATATTGCCCTGTGCAACAAGTCCTGGCAGCAGAAGCTGCCTGTCAAGCTCTCGCTGGCGCAGAATGTGTTCACCATAGACAGGGAAGGGGAGTTCACCCAGCAGACGCCGGGTGTCAAGAGTTTTGTGATTGACGAGGGCGATATGCTGGTTATCAAATGGAAATAATTCATAAAAGATGAAACGTATATTTTTACCACTTCTTTTTTGCTGCACGCTGCTGGCAGCTTCGTGCACGGATTATAAAGCTCAAATCGAAGAGCTTGAGGGCAAGATCGATGCTCTGAACCAAAATCTTGATGCGCTTAATGCCGTTACAGCCAATCTGGGCGGACTTCGCAATGTTTTTGTTATTTATCAGGCCGGTGACCCGGTAGTGTCCGTGACAAAGGCCGACGGCGGATATGATTTCGTGTTCAAGAATTCCGGTAAGGTCTCTGTCGGCGACCAGACCGCCGGCGTCAGCCTCGGCTTTGCCGATGGGGAGTTTTACTGGACATTGGACGGAAAAAACGCAAGCGATGGCGGAAAGAATGTGCCGATGAAGGTGACTCCCGTTTTCCGCGCACAGGAGAGCGGCATCCAGGTCAGCTTCGACGGCGGCAAGAACTGGCAGGATACAGGCCTGTCCACAGAGCCGGTTGTCACGTCTGTGACTGAGACCTCAAGCAGCATTGCCGTGACTCTCTCTGGCGGAACCACTGTCGAAATGCCTAAAGAGTCTGTGCTGACTGTAATGCTCAGCGGCGACGGCAGCACCCTGGCCTCTGAAGGCAAGGCGTCGGTAGATTTCCTTATTGACGGCGAGGCCGGCAGCTACAACGTCACTCCTCTGGTGGCAGAAGGCTGGACGGCCGAGGTCAAATGGGAAAACGCCAGCAAGGGCACGGTGGAATTCACCGCTCCGGCCGGCAGCAGCTCCAGCGCCCGTCTGTATTTCTGCGACCCTTACGGCCGCGCGGTTGTCAGCGACATAGATTTCTCCACCCTGAAGGTGGATGAGGACTTCCCGGTGATGTATCCCGCCTGGGATGCCTATGCCGTGGCCTGCGAGGGTGGCACCGTGGAGGTCGATCTCTACACCAACCTGGACGAATATGAGGTTAAGATAGAAGAGTCCTGCGACTGGCTGCAACTGCCTTCTTCCAAGGCTGTGCGTCATGAGAAAGTCGCGCTGCTGGCGGCAGAGAATTCATCCGCGAATATCCGCAGCGCCCTGGTAGAAATCATCTCCGGCGACTATATCCAGCAGGTGGCCATCTGGCAGGAGGCTCCCACCGCAGCGTCGAATGCGAACCTCAGTGCTGATGGTACTGCAAACTGCTACATAGTTACAGCTGCGGGAAATTATTATTTCGATGCCACCGTTGCCGGCAATGGCGACGCCGGCATATTGCCTTCAGTAACTTCTCCCGAAAGCGATTTTCCCGCTTCCAGCGAACTTTCGCCGGTGAGCGCCGCCATAGAGATCAATCAGAACAATGTGATTGAAAATGTGCGCTTTGCCGGCGGCAAGGTCTATTTCCACGCTACCGGCGCCGAAGGCAACGCCACCATCTCTGTAAAGGGCTCCCGCAATTATGTTATTTGGAGCTGGCACATCTGGTGCACCGATATGCCCAAGGAGCGCACGCACACCAATCCCGACATGCTGCAGTTCACCGTTCTGGACCGCAACCTGGGCGCTACCAGCGCCGACCCTTCCGAGCTGGCCTCGACCTACGGAATGTATTATCAGTGGGGCCGCAAAGACCCGTTCGACGGCATAAATACCACTTTCGGCACCAACTCTTCGCACGCGTTCGCCTTTGCCACACGCTATCCCAAGAATGCCTTTACCGAAGACGGCAACACTTCTGCCAACTGGTACAATGCCCTCAACGATTATCTCTGGGGTAATCCGGATTACGGCAAGAACCACTATCTGAAGGACCTCAAGAAGAGCATCTACGACCCCTGCCCGCTGGGCTATATGGTTCCCCCTGCCAATACTTTCAAAATCTTTGAAGAAAAAGACAGGATAGCGGAGGTAGAAGGCGGTATCCTGGTGCGCGGCGACTACGGCCAGACAAACTTCTATCCCTATCAGGGCTTTTATTACCGCGACCAGCAGTCATTCGGAACCAATATCTACTTCTGGCACTCTCCCGCAGCCCGCTACGGCTCGGCCGACAATGGCGGTGGCGCGGCTACGGTGCTTAATGCCACAGATGGCAGCGTCGAGTGGTACTATGGAATGCCCCGCTCGCGCGCCCTGCCCATACGTTGTGTGAAACAGGTTGCTCAATAGCCAATGCAAAAACTCAGTATCATAGCGCTTGCGCTTGCGCTGGCAGTGTCGGTCTCCTGCAATAAAGCGAACAAGCTCCATCTGGAGCAGCTGCAGCAGGAATATGCCGCACTGGAGCAGACTGCCCCGTCGGCTGTGCCTGAAGCGGCCACTCCGTCTGCCGATGAGCCCGGCGAGTTCAAATTCACCCTGGACAAAGAGTTCTACGGGGTGGATGCCGGTGGCAGTGTGAGCATCCGCTATTCGCTGCCACAGGCGGCCAGCGTGCAGGTCAATGTCCTGGAAGGCTGGAGTGCAGAAGTCTCCATGCGCGAGGCAGAGGGCGAGATCGTGCTCACCGCGCCCGACCCTGCGCACCCGTGCGAGATAGTGGCGGTGGCTACGACTGCCGATGGAAAGACCACGGCCCTGCAGTTGCCGGTAAGGGTACGCGACCCCTACAGCGATGCGACCCGCCCCAGGATAGACGCCCTCGGCTACTATTTACGCACCCACAACCGTTCCGTAGAGAACTGCCGCAAGCTAGTGGATGCCGGTATCAACATTGTCACCGTAGAGTCGGAGGATGGAGGCTTTGAAGAACTGATGGACATGTGCCGCCAGGTAGGCCTCAAAGTGCTGCTCATCATTGGCGGTTATGCCGGAAGGGCCTACGACAATCCCGACCGGTATTACGGTGAACTGGAAGCCTTTGTCAATCGCATGAAAGTCCGCCCCGAACTGTATGGCTGGCATATCTGCGACGAACCCTCCCTGGCGGATGCCGCCCGGG
>CACXHG010000226.1 GCA_902767355.1 uncultured Bacteroidia bacterium | reverse complement strand
GCAGATGATTGCATGAAGGCCGATGCACAGGCCGCCGCACTCAAGCCGGGCGATGTGCTGCTGCTCGAGAACCTGCGTTTCTACGCAGAGGAAGAGGGCAAGCCCAGAGGTCTGAAAGACGATGCCACCGACGAAGAGAAAAAGGCTGCCAAGGCTGCTGTCAAGGCCAGCCAGAAAGAATTCGTGAAGCATCTGGCTTCCTATGCCGACTGCTACATCAACGACGCCTTCGGCACCGCCCACCGCGCACACGCTTCCACAGCCCTCATCGCCGAGTACTTCCCTAACGACAAGATGTTCGGCTATGTGATGGAAGGCGAGATCAAGGCCATCAACACCGTGCTCGAATCTCCCCAGCGCCCTCTGACCGCAATCATCGGCGGCAGCAAGGTATCTTCCAAGATAGGTATCATCTCCCACCTGCTCGATCTGGCCGACAACCTGATTATCGGCGGCGGCATGGTCTATACCTTCAAGAAAGCCCTCGGCGGCAAAATCGGCAAGTCCCTGTGCGAAGACGACCAGTTTGACGTGGCTCTGAACGTCCTCTCCGAGGCAGAGAAGAAAGGCGTCAAGGTTTATCTGTCCGACACCGTCGTGGCAGCCGACGCTTTCAGCAACGATGCCAACACGGTCGTATGCCCCTCCAACGCCATCCCCGACGAATACGAAGGTGTGGATGCAGCTCCCGAGACCGTAGAGAAGTTCCGCAAGGTCATCCTCGCTTCCAAGACCATCCTCTGGAACGGCCCTGTGGGCGTGTTTGAGATGCCCAACTTCGCCAAAGGCACCAACGCCATCGCCCAGGCTCTCAAAGAAGCCACCGACAACGGCGCCTTCACCCTTGTAGGCGGCGGCGACAGCGTGGCTGCAGTGACCCAGATGGGCTATGCAGACAAGGTCAGCTACGTATCCACCGGCGGCGGCGCAATGCTCGAATATCTGGAAGGCAAAGTCCTTCCCGGCATCGCAGCCATCCAGGGTTAACCAACCCCTGCAATGCAAAAAGACCGGCCTTTTGGCCGGTCTTTTTGTTTGTATAGAGCGATTTTGCTATGCCTTTATTCGCCTGTGCGGGTATAGACTTTGATCCAGTCTATGCGCAGTTCGGTGGGGAGGTCCGCCGGGTCGGCGATCTTGCCCACCCAGCCGCCTTCAAGCTGGTTCGACAGAATCAGATAGAAGGGATAGTCGGCCCAGGGGAACTGCATGGCTTCGCCCTCTACCCTGGGGTAGGTCAGCGTCTTGATGCCGTTTGTAAAAAGGCAGACGCTGTCGGGATACATCTCGCAGGCATAGATGTTCCAGTCTGATGGGTCTATCCCGGCCGTGGCGGAGGGCGGTATCTGCTTGTTGCCGTTCAGCGTATAGCGGGAGTGGACAGTCTGATACACGAAGCTGTCCAGGTTGGTGTGCTCCATGATGTCCACTTCGGCATAGTCGCCGTCTTTGACAGGAGTGTCAGGCATCAGCCATAACGCCGGCCAGAAACCCTGCACGCTGTTGAATTTTGCCCGTATTTCGACTTTCGGCAGCACGAAGGACTTCTTGCCCAGCGACCACACTCCGGCCGAAACATAGGCCGTAGTATCCCCTTTAGAGGGGTCTGCCACTTCTCCGAGCAGAACCAGCGCGCCGCTGTCTATATAGGCCAGCTCTTGCCGGAGCGACATCATATTGCTCCAGTCCGGCTTCTGGTTGGGGACGCGGCTCCAGACGGCGTCGTCCAGCGCTGGTCCGTCAAAATCCTCTGTCCATACCAGATGCCAGCCGTCGCCGCCACGTCCTGCACAGGACATCAGTAAGGTGGCTGCGGCCACACAAGTCAGTAATAAATTCTGTGCTTTCATTGTCTTGGTTTTATCGCCTGCAAAGATAATCTTTTTTAGCTGGAGCACAAGCTGCTCACTACCAGCCGATTATAAAAAGTAACCCCCTCTGTTTCGAGGGGGTTACTTTTTATTACAGCCTATGTATCAAGCTTTTGCGCTCCAGCCTATTCGGGACGCATAGTCTTTACATAATCGAGGCTGCGCTTGATGCTCTCGTAAGGCTCGACACCCTCAGTGAAGCCTTCCTGCTCCACGACCTGATATTTGAGGCCGGCGAGAGAGGCATACTTATAGATTTCGGGGAAATCTACGCAATTGGTAGCAGGGTCGCCCACTTCGAGTTCGTCCTTCACGTGCCACATGTAGAAGCGGCCCGGGTGAGCCTTGAACAGGTCCACGGGGTTCACGCCGCCCTTTGTGGCCCAATAGAGGTCCAGCTGGAAGAAAACTTTGTCGGGATCGGTATTGGCCAGCATATAGTCGTACCAGGTAATCTCGCTGCCATCCTGCTGGGTATATTTGAAGCGGAACTCGTTGTCGTGGTTGTGGTAGCCGAATTTGACGCCTTTCTCGTTGCACATCTCGCCCACTTTGTTGAACAGCTCGCAGTAGCGCGCAAGGGTCTGCAGGGAGTCAGCCGCCATGCTCGGTGCCACTATGGTCTTGCAACCGGCTGCGACATGGTCCTCGATGGCTTTACGCCACCACTCGACGCATTCTTCCATGGAATAGCGGTCGGGGTTGAGGCCGTTGGTGTGGGAAGAGAGCACCTGGAGGCCGTTCTTCTCGCACAGAGCCTTGAAATCTGCGGGAGCCAGGCCGTAGAACAAGCCCTGCTCCTGGTTGTAATTTGCCATTTCTACAAAGGAGAAACCGGCCTTGGCTATCTTGGCAACCCCTTCGTCCAGAGGATTGAGATAGTCGCGCACGGAGTACATCTGTACCCCTATAAAATCGTTTGCGCCCTTCTGCTTGCAGCCGAATGCTGCAAACAGAGAGAGCGTCAAAACGATT
>CACXHG010000225.1 GCA_902767355.1 uncultured Bacteroidia bacterium | reverse complement strand
CTACGACATAGATGGTTTCTGGCTGTCCACCGCCAGCCCGGCCAAGTTCGGCGAAGTGATCGAGCAGGCCACCGGCCACTGGCCCGAAATCCCCGCCGCCCTGCAAATGCGCCTCTCCAGCCCCAAAGTCTATCAGATGCTGGACGCCAGCGCCTCCGACCTGAAGGACTATCTGCTTGGTTTATAGCGGATCTACGTCGATTATGATTTCGGCAGAAGGGACAAGTGACATTGTGGATGCGGCGGCGGCAGCGACGGCGCCTTTGAGTTTTTTTGCCCTTGCCGAGCGGGGCAGTTTGACCCAGACGTTGCGTATATACTGCCCGGAGATGCGGTCCACGGCCGGCGCGATCGCCGGTGTGAAGTCTGTCACGCCCAGACGTGCCAGTTCTGCGGAGAGTGCGTTGCAGGCCTTGTGCAGCTGCTGGACATCGGCGCTGCGCAGGGTGAGTTCTATCAGTCTCACATAGGGCGGGAAGCCGAACAGCTTGCGCATCTGCAGCATCTGCTCCAGCACGGCCTGCCTGTCCTTGGGGCTGCCGGCCAGCGCCTGGAGCACCGGATGGTCCGGTTGCATGGTCTGGATCACCATCTGGCCGGTGCCTTCGCGGCGCGATGCCCTGCCGCAGAGCTGCAGCAGCAGCCCGAGAGCCTTCTCGTCTGCGCGGAAATCCTGCAGCGAAAGTATAGAATCCGCATTTATAACGGCCACCAGCGCCAGGTTTTCAAAGTCGAAGCCCTTGGTTATCATCTGCGTGCCTACAAGTATGTCGGTGGCGCCCGAAGCGAAGTCGCCCAGTATCTTTTTCTCTGCCGTGCGGGTGGCGGCCGTCTCGGCGTCGAAGCGCTCTATCCTGGCCTCGGGGAAAAGCGCCTGCAGCTCTTCCGTCAGCTTTTCGGTGCCTGCGCCGCGCATGACGACCGTCCCTTCGTGGCAGGCGGGGCAGATGCTTTCAAACATCTGGTGCCAGCCGCAGTAGTGGCAGCTGACGCTGTTGTTGAATTTGTGGTAGGTCAGCGGCACGTTGCACCTCGGGCAGCGCAGCGTCTCGCCGCAGGCATCGCACTGCAGATAAGAGCTGTAGGCGCGCCTGGAGCGGAAAACCATCACCTGCTTTTTGCTCTCGAGGGCCTTGGCAATCATATTCAACAGCTGCATCGAAAACGAGCCCCGCACGTTGTGCATCCGATAGACTTTTGCCATGTCTATCACGGTCACGGGGGCGTCCTTTGCCCCGAAGTATTTCTGGTCGAGGCAGGTAAGGGCATATTTGCCGGTAGAAGCGTTGTGCAGGGATTCGAGCGAAGGGGTGGCGCTGCCGAGCAAGCTGTTGATACCCAGCCTGGAGGCCATCATAAGCGCCACGTCGCGCCCGTTGTAGCGGGGTGCCGGGTCGTCCTGCTTGTAGGAGGAGTCATGCTCCTCGTCCACAATCACGAAGCCCAGATTGGCGATGGGCAGGAAAATCGCGCTGCGGGTCCCGAGCACAAGGTAGTTGCCCTGGTCGGAAGACAGGGCGTCGAACACCCTCTTGCGTGCGGCCGGCGTCTGTTTGGAGTGGAACACCAGCAGATGCTCGCCATAACTGGCGCGGATACGCTCTTCCAGCTGCCGCGACATGGCAATCTCCGGCACCAGGTAGAGCACGCTCCGGCCACGGGCCAGTATTTTCTGTGCCAGCTTGATGTAGATCTCTGTCTTGCCGGAAGACGTGACGCCCTGCAGCAGGACGGTCTTGCGGCCTTCGGCAAAGAAGGCTTCTATCTGGTCCATGGCCGCCTGCTGGGCGGCAGAAAGAGTCTTTTCTTGCGTGGCGGCGCTGCCCTTGGCCTTGCGGGCCACGGTGCGCGTCTTTTCTGTCTGCTTGAAGAAGGCGGCGGGGTAGGCGCATTTGAACACCTCGCCTATGCTGCAGAGGTAGTAGTCCGCAATCTCCTGCCAGAGCTCCAGCTGCACGGCCGGCAGCGGCCTGAGGCCTGCGATCTTCTCAATCGGCAGGATCTTGGAGCTTGGCAGGCCCTGGGGGAGCTTGCAATCCGCCCGGCGCACCACTGCCAGATAGCGTTTGCCCACGAGGGTGACCACGACCCAGCTGCCGGCGGCGACTTCGCCCTCCAGCCCGTCCGGGATGTAATAATAGACGACGCCTCCGCTGAATTTGAGCGGAACGATGACCTCTATATATCTCCTTCCTGCCATGGCGCTGTCTGGTTAAGGCGTAATAATATACAAAAATGCGAACTAAAATACAAAAAAACTGCTCAATGAAGAAAAATTGCTAACTTTGCGTGCTTAAATATACACTTTTGGTTAATGGAAAGAGTTAAATGTCTCATCGTGGGCAGCGGCCCGGCCGGCTATACAGCTGCGATTTACGCCTCCAGAGCGGGGTTGAGCCCCGTTTTGTACGAGGGTATGCAGCCCGGCGGCCAGCTTACCACCACCACCGAGATAGAGAATTTCCCCGGCTTCCCCAAGGGCATCGACGCCAATACCCTGATGGCCGACATGCGCTCCCAGGCAGGGCGCTTCGGCGCGGATATCAGGTTTGGCGCAGTGACCAAGACCGATTTCTCCCGGAAACCCTTCCGGCTCGAGATCGATGAAAAGACATGGATAGAAGCCGACAGCGTGATTATCGCCACCGGCGCATCGGCCAAATATCTCGGGCTGGAGAGCGAGCGCCGCTTCCGCGGCCTGGGCGTTTCTGCCTGCGCCACCTGCGACGGCTTTTTCTACCGCAAGAAAGATGTTGCGGTGGTGGGCGGCGGCGACACCGCCTGCGAAGAGGCCACCTATCTGGCTGGCCTGTGCCGCAAGGTGTATATGATCGTGCGCCGGGATGTGCTGCGCGCCACCGAGGCCATGCAGCAGAAGGTGCTCTCCACCGAGAATATCGAGGTGCTCTGGGAGTGCCAGACCCAGGAGGTCCTGGGCGATGAAAGCGGCGTCACGGGCGCCCGCCTGGTGCGCAAGGGCGGCGAGGTTTTTGATATAGCCATAGACGGATTCTTCCTGGCCATCGGCCACCATCCCAACAGCGATCCGTTCAAGGAATGGATAGATACCGATGATGCGGGCTACATCTGCGTGCAGCCCGGCACCAGCCTGACCAGCCGGGAGGGCATCTTCGCCGCCGGCGACGTGTGCGACCCCCGTTACCGCCAGGCTGTCGTGGCCGCCGGCAGCGGTTGCAAAGCCGCGATGGACGCCGAGAAATATTTAAAGGAGAGTCTTTGATTATTATGCGAAAAAGGTTTTCGATATTGATTGCGGTGGCCGTCGCGGCCCTGATGGCGTCTTGCTCTTCCCAGTTCGAGAAGCTGCTGGCCAGCTACAACTACGGCGAGAAGTACCGTGCGGCCCTCCAGTATTATCAGGACGGAAAGTACAGCAAGGCGGCCCAGCTGTTCGAGAACATTGCGATGAACGCCCAGGGCGCCCCTCAGGAGGACACGGTGCGCTTTTACTGGGGCATGAGCAACTACTACATGAAGGACTTTGCCACCGCCCAGTCCAACTTCAGCGACTTCCTGTCGGCTTTCCCCCGCAGCCCGTTCGCAACCGAGGCTGAGTTTCACATGATAGACTGCATGTACCGGGGCACCTATCGCTACGAGCTGGACCAGCGTCCCACGGAGATAGCCCTGACATACATCAACAAGTTTATCCTGGAGCACCCCGACACCGATTACGCCAAGTTCTGCAAGGTGATGCGCGACGATCTGAACGAGCGCCTGGACAAGAAGGCTTTCGAGGCGGCGCGCCTCTACTACCACATGGAGAACTACCTGTCTGCCCACCACGCCCTCAAGAATGTCCTCAAGGACGATGCCGACAACCAGTATCGGGAGGAGATCCTGTATTACACGGCGATGGCGGCCTACAAGTACGCCCTTTACAGCGTGGAGGAGAAGCAGAAGGAACGCTACATGACCTTCCTGGACGACTACTACAACTTTGTGAGCGAGTATCCGCAGAGCCGCCACAAGGCCGAGTTGGACAATCTCTACAAGAGAGTCAGCAAGATTATCAAGAAAGAAGAAAATTAAAACACTCAAATATGGATTCACTGAAAAACGTACCCACCAACACCGTTACAAGGGACCTGAGCGAGATTGCAGCTCCCACCGGCAACATCTACGAGTCGGTTATGATCATCGCCAAGCGCGCCAATCAGATCAGCGCCGATGTAAAGCAGGAGCTCAGCAAGCGTCTCGAAGAGTTCTCTACCTACACCGACACTCTCGAGGAAATCAATGAGAACCACGAGCAGATAGAGATTTCCCAGTACTACGAGAAACTGCCCAAGCCTACGCTCATCGCTACCGAAGAGTTCAAGGAGGGCAAGATCCTATACCGCGAAGCAGAGTAGTCCCACCTTTGGCAGATAATGCTTAAGCGGCTTACCATCAGCAATTACGCCTTGATAGATGTTCTGGACACAGAGTTTCCGGAGCATCTTGTCATTATAACCGGAGACAGCGGTGCCGGCAAGTCCATCATGCTCGGTGCCATATCGTTTCTGCTGGGCGGAAAGGCCGATGCGGCCACCATCAAGGACCCCTCGCGCAACTGCGTGGTGGAGGCCCAGTTCGACGACCACATTGTCCGCAGGGTCCTGACCCCGGCGGGTCGGTCGCGGGTTTTCATAGACGACGAACCGGCCAATCTGGAGCAGGTCCGCAGTCTTGCCGCGCAGGAGATAGACATCCATTCCCAGAACAGTCAGATGCTGCTGGGCGATGCGTCCTTCAGGCTCTCTGTGGTAGACAGCTTTGCCGGCAATTCGGAGCTGCTTGAGCAGTACAGGGCCGCCTACAACACCTGCACGTCGCTCAAGGCGGAGCTGGAGCAGCTGCAGCAGGAGATAAGGCGCCGCGAACGCGAGCGGGAATATACCCAGTTCCGCTACGACCAGTTGCTCTCTGCCGGCCTCAATGCAGGCGAACTGGAACAGGCGGAGGAACGTCAGAAAACGCTGGCCAATGCCAGCCAGATCAAGGAGACGCTGTCGCTGGCCGTCCAGGCCCTGGCAATGGGCGAAACCCCTGTGGAGCAGCAGCTCAAGGAAATCGTCCGCTCCTTGCAGAAGCTTTCCGGAGTATATCCGGCTGCAGAAGAACTGGCGCTCCGGCTGGAGTCCTGCCGCATAGAAATCAAGGACATAGCCGATACCCTGGACGAGGGGCAGGAAAAAATAGACAGTTCCAGCGAGGCGCTATCCCAGTTGGAGGCCCGCATTGCGGAGATTTACGACCTGATGCGCCGTAACGACGCTTCCAGCGAATCGGAGCTTATCTCCATACGGGATGCTTACGCAAAAGAACTGGAAGACACCGACAGCCTGCAGGAAGAGCAGCAATCCCTTTCGCAGGCCCTGGCCAAGGCCGACGCCGAGTGCGAAGATCTGTGCGTGCGTCTCGGCGCATCCAGGCAGAAGGTCCTGGAGCCGCTTTCGGACCTGCTGCAGCATGCCGTCAGGGAGCTGGACATGCCGCAGGCGCAGTTCAAGGTAGTTTGCGAGCCTTTGCCCCAAAGGGGCAGGAACGGCCGCGAAAGCGTCAGCTTCCTGTTCAGTTCTACCACGTCCGGTGCCCTGCAGGAAGCCGCAGGCTGTGCTTCCGGCGGCGAAATGTCCCGCATAATGCTCTGCATCAAGCATCTGCTTGCCCAGAAGGCGGCACTGCCCACCGTGATTTTCGATGAGATAGACACCGGCATGTCGGGCAGCCTGGCCGATAAGATAGGTCGTAAAATAGTAGAAATCAGCAAGAATATACAGGTAATCGCAATCACCCATCTGCCGCAGGTTGCAGCCAAGGGGGCCACGCATTATCTGGTTTACAAGGAATATCTGCCCGAAGGGGCATACTCCCGCATCAAGGAGATCAAGGCAGGGGAGAGGGAGAGCGAGATAGCCCGTATGATAAGCGGCAGCAATATAAGTGCAGAGGCTCTGGCCGCGGCCAGGGTGCTGCTTAGTGAGGCAAATTAATAATCAAATTAACTATAATACTATGAGACTTATTATCGAAGATTCTTATGGCAAGATGTCACAGTGGGCAGCAGCCTATATCGTGAATGCCATAAACAAGTTCGGCCCCACCAAAGAGAGGCCGTTTGTGCTGGGCCTTCCTACAGGCTCTACTCCTCTGGGCACTTACAAAGAGCTCATCCACCTCTGCTCCGTGGGCAAGGTATCTTTCCAGAATGTGGTGACCTTCAATATGGACGAGTATGTCGGCCTGCCCAAAGATCACGACGAGAGCTACTACACCTTCATGTGGAGCAACTTCTTCAGCCACATCGATATCCCCGAAGAGAATGTGAACATACTGGACGGCAACGCCCCCGACCTTAACGAGGAGTGCCGTAAATACGAAGAGAAGATCAAGTCCTACGGCGGCATCAACCTTTTCATGGGTGGCATCGGCCCCGACGGCCACATCGCCTTCAACGAGCCCGGTTCTTCCCTGAACTCCCGCACCCGTGTCAAGGAGCTCACCACCGACACCATCATCGCCAACTCCCGCTTCTTCGGCTACGACACCACCAAGGTGCCCCAGAAGGCCCTCACCGTCGGTGTCGGTACGGTCATGGAAGCCGACGAGGTGCTCATACTGGTCAACGGCCACAACAAGGCCCGCGCCCTGCGCCACGCCGTAGAGGAGTCCATCAACCACATGTGGACCATCTCCGTGCTGCAGCTCCATCCTCACGGCATCATCGTGTGTGACGATGCGGCTACCGTAGAACTCCGCGTAGGCACAGTCAATTATTACAAGGACATCGAGCGCGAGAATCTTGACCCGGCAAACTTCCGCCGCTAATATGGCGCCGCTGGAAGCCCTCCGCTCCTGGATGCAGTCCAGGGGCCTCAAAGTGACAATTGTTCCCACGAACGATTGTCACTTTGACGAATATGTCCCCGACAGATATAAAATCCGCCAGTGGCTGAGCGGCTTTGACGGCAGCGCGGGCACGCTGGTGGTCGGAGAGCGGCAGGCGGCCCTGTGGACCGACTCCCGCTATTTTCTCCAGGCCGAAAGGCAGCTGGCCGGCAGCGGGATAGAGCTGATGCGCCTCAAGATGAGCGGCACGCCTTCCATCCCGGAGTGGATAAGTTCGCTGCAGGCGGCCTCCGGCATGGCTCCCAAGCAGTTTGCCGTGGGCGTAGATGGCGACCTCTTCTCTTACGAAGATTATTTTTCATTCCGGCAAGCGCTCGCGCCTATGCCGCTGGAGACCTTCAGCGACCCCTTCGATTCCCTCTGGGAAGGGCGGCCCGCGCCTGCCCGGGCTCCGATAGTGCTGCACGGCGAGGAATATGCCGGCCGGAGCGCACGCTCCAAGTGGGACGAAACGCGCCGGCGACTGGGCGTCAAAGGCCCGTTCGCCCTGTTTGTGAGCGCTTGCGACGAGGTGATGTATCTGACCAACCTGCGCGGCGGCGACATTGAGTACAATGCCGTGGCGCTCTCTTACTGCCTGCTGACGGACAAGGATATGACGCTCTTCTGCCGCAGGGAGTCGCTTACTGCAGAGGCCGCCGGCTATCTGGCAGCCCAGGGTTGCAGTGTGCGCGGCTACGGCGAGATAGATTCAGCCCTGGCCGGGATACCTGCCGGCGCAGTGCGCATAGTCAGCGGCAATTGCTGCTCGATAAACAAGTACAATATTCTTGCGCAGGGGGGCAGTATAGTGCCTGATCCCACCGCAGGCGGCACCGTGGCCATGATGCGCGCATGCAAGAATCCTGTCCAGAGCGCTGGCTTCAGGCGGGCTTTCCTGCAGGACGGCGTCTGCTGGGTGCGACTGCTCAAATATATCTATGATAATTTCTCAGGCGGCCGTCTGAGCGAGTATTCCATCACGCAGAAGCTGTTGGAAATCAAGCGCGGCAGCGAGAACTACCGTGGCGAAAGCTTCGAGCCTATAGTGGCCTACGGCGCCAATGCCGCCAGTGCGCACTACAGCTTCAGCTGCGAGGCCGACAGCGCCCGGGTGGGCGACGGCTTTCTGCTGATGGATCTCGGCAGCCACTATCCTTACGGAACGACGGATACCACCCGCACCATATTCCTGGGATCCAAGGAGCCGACGGCAGCCCAGAAGACAGATTATACCCTGGTGCTGAAGGGTATGATAGCGCTCTCGCAGGCCATCTTCCCGCAAGGTACCCGGGGCTGCCAGCTGGACATCCTGGCCCGCGGGCCTATGTACGCCACCGGCAAAATGTACTTCCACGGCACCTCGCACGGCATAGGTCAGTGGCTCTGCGTGCACGAATCCCCGCAGATCCGGATGGAATACAGTCCCATCGCGCTGCAGGAAGGCATGATTATGTCCGACGAGCCGGCGGTGTATGTCCAGGGGCAGTATGGCATCCGCACGGAAAATGTCATCCAGGTGGTGCCCTATATGAAAGGTGCGGACAATGATTTCCTCTGCTTCGATATGCTTACCCTCGTGCCCATAGACAGGCGTGCGGTGGACTATTCCCTTCTGACGGAGGGAGAAACGAAGTGGTTGCAAACCTACAACAGGAAGGTCTGCGAAAGCCTGAAACCTTATCTTTCCCAAGAAGAAAACGCCTGGCTGGCTACTTACGCAGGCTGATGCCGCCTGAACCGTAAACCACGTTGCGGGTGGCTTCGTTGAACATTCCGCCTTCGCCCGTGCGGCGGTCAAAGTCGAAACTGAGCTGCAGCAGCTGCTCTTTGTAGGAGTCGATGCCGTTTATCATGTCGGAACCGTACTTCTGCAGGGCTTTGATGAAGTAATATGCTATGTCGTGCCCTTGGAAGGCGAAATTGCCGGGCTCTGCATTGTAGAGCGCCCTGTAGCTGCGCACAAATTCCTTCACGGCTTCGTCGTTGTAGTCCACATAGTAGCCCATGGAGAAGTGGGCGTTCATGCGCTGCAACAGTTCCTGATCTACGGATTCGAAGCGGCGGATACGGTGGCTGGCATAGCCGGTGATGTTGTAGTTCCCGCTCTGGGCCAGCATGCCCGTGCTGCGGACGGCATCCGCGGCAATGGATTCTTTCTCAGTGGTGATGATCACGTGGTTGTTCCTGCCCTGGATCAGGTGATCCTTGATGGCTGCCCCACGGCCTGCTCCGGCACGGACTATGGTGTAGGGAATCTTCAGGGAGTCCAGGCTGCTGACCACCTCTTGGTGGAACTGCCCGGGATTGTCGCCCGGTTCGCACAGGACTATCACATTGTCCCTGCGGGCCTTGTATCTGAGCGACTCGGCCAGCCGCATGGCCTGGGTGGCGGCAGAGAGCTGCACGTTGACCAGATAGGGGTGGTCGTAGGTTACCTCTTCCACCTTCTGGTCCAGAGGGGAGATGAAGGGGATGCGGTGGGCGTCGCACCAGTTGGCCAGCGGAGCTATGTTGTTCGGAGAAAAGTTGCCTATGATAAAGTCGAAGCCCTTAAGGTTGGAGGCGGCGATCAGCTGTTCCGCACTGTCAAAATCGGCCATGTCAATCACTTTGAGATTGACGTTGACGCCGCTGGTCTTGATCTCGCCCAGTGCCATCAGCACACCGGCGTAGAAGTCCAGGAAATTCCCGGAAGGGGAGCCGCTGGAGGCGGCGATGGGGAGCATCAGGGCCACGTTGGCAGTGCCGCTGAAGGGTACGAACACGGGCTCTTCCTCAACGGGTTCGTCGGGCTCGGAAATGGTGGTGACGGGTGCCTCAGGGTCGTAGCCGCCCTGCTGCCCGTCTTCGGGAACATCGACAATGGAGTTGTCGTCTATGTCTTCCATGGCAACGTTGCCGACCGGAATCTTGATGGTGTCACCTACAACCAAAGTCCTGGATTCGAGGTTGTTGAGCTCAATGATTTCTTCCTGGGAGACCTTGTATTTGAGGGCCAGCATCAGCAGGGAGTCGTACCATTTGACCCTGTGGAGTATGTAGCCTGTGCCCCCGTCAGTATTGGTGTTTTCCTGCTGCCGCGTCACGGGCGTACCCTTGATGTCGCTGCCGTCGTCCTCATAGTCCCTGGACTGGTTTTGCCTGGGGGCGCTTTCTTCCTTGACACCGCCGTAGGGTATCAGCAGCACGGCCCCGACCTTGAGCCCGTTTTCCAACTGGTCCTTGTTGATGTCCTTCACCTCCTGGAGGTCGGCTCCGTAGGTCTTGCAGATGGAATACAGGGTCTGCTTTTCGGTGACGTGATGCTCATAATAGACCTTGCCGTCTATACGCACCCTGTCCTTGGAGATTTCGACAGGTGCAGGCACGAATTTCTGGGCCGTGGCCATTGGTGAGAAGGCCATCAGGACGCAGCACAAGCCCAGGGCGGCAAAGGTCTTTTTCATTGCTTCTAATTATTAAAGTCTTGCAAGCAAATTCTTTACGTTGCACTCTATGCGCTCGTAAATGTTGTCGTAAGTGTCCTTAACAAATTCCTTGCCCGTAATGTGTTCGTAGAGTTCGATGTAGCGCTCGCTTATGGAGAGGACCTTCTCGTCGGTCATCTCGGGCACCTGCTGGCCTTGCTTTCCGCAGAAGCCGTTTTCCATGAGCCATTCGCGCACGAATTCCTTCGAAAGCTGCTTCTGGGGCAGGCCTTTGTCGAAGCACTCCTGATAACTGTCGGCATAGAAATAGCGCGACGAGTCGGGGGTGTGGATTTCGTCCATCAGGTAAATCTGGCCGTCGCGCTTGCCGAATTCGTATTTGGTGTCCACCAGCATGAGGCCGCGGCTGGCGGCAATCTCCTCTCCGCGGCGGAACAGGGCCAGGGATATCTTCTCCAGCTTCTCATAATCCTCGCGGGACATGATGCCGCGCTCGATAATCTGCTCCTTGCTGATATCCTCGTCGTGCTCGCCTATCTCGGCCTTCGTGGTGGGGGTCACTATGGGCTGGGCGAAACGCTGGTGCTCACGCATCCCTTCCGGGATGGGCACTCCGCAGATCTCGCGTGCACCGGCCTTGTACGAGCGCCACGAGCTGCCGGTAAGGCAGCGGCGCACGATCATTTCTACCGGAAGGCCCTCGCACTTGTAGCCGACTGTCACCATGGGGTCCGGAGAGGCTATCTTCCAGTTGGGCACGATGTCCTTTGTCAAATCCAGGAAGCCGGAGGCAATCTGGTTGAGCACCTGGCCCTTGTAGGGGATGCCCTTGGGCAGGATCACGTCGAAGGCGCTGATACGGTCGGTGGCGACCATCACCAAATATTTGTCGTCTATTGTGTAAACGTCGCGGACTTTGCCAATGTATTTGGCTGTCTGTCCTTTGAAATCGAATTCGGTGCGGGTAACTGCGGTCATTTCGCTGTTGGTGAAAAGAGATTATTCTGCGGTATTGCGATTCTTGATATACTCTTCGTTGAGGCCCTTGAGCACGTCGGAGGTGATGTCCAGGCCGGGGTTCACGTTGAGCACGGTGTTGGTCACGCCGCTGGTGGTCAGGATAAGGGAGTACTGGTGCTCCTGGTTATACTTCTCAATGTATTCCTTCACTGCGTAGTAAACCTGATTGTTGAGCACGGCCTGCTCTTCCTGGATTTCGGCGTCTTTCTTGGCTGCATCGTTCTGCAGGTTCTGCTGGCGCTGCATGAGTTTGTTCTGCTGCTCCTCTGCGGCGGAACGGGTCAGAAGGCCTTTCTGTACCTGGTTCTCAAATGCCTTCGCGTCGCTCTCGAGACGGCGGCCGCGCTTGCTCAGATCATCCTGGATGCCCTGCACCTTGCTCTGGAAAGCCGTCATGAGGTCGTTGTACATGTCGTAGTTGGCAATCAGGGAGTCCAGCTGCACATACACGATGTCGCCTGCGACAGCGGTGATCTTGCCGGTGTCGGTCAGGTCAGTGGTCTCGGGGGTGGAAGTCTTCTTTTTGGAAAAATCGGGCTTGACGACCGACATTACAGCTGCGCAAAGTGCTACTACAAGCGCGATGACGCTGAGGATAAGGGGGGTCTTTTTCATTTAATGTAAGTGTTATTTGTTATTATTTCAATTCGTTTAGATAAGCCGCTATGGTGTTTTGCAGACCCATGTAAAGCGCGTCGCAGATCAGGGCGTGGCCTATCGAGACCTCGTCCAGACGCGGCATGGTCTGCTTGAAATACCTCAGGTTGTCCAGGTTGAGGTCGTGGCCGCCGTTGACCTCCAGACCGCAGCGCACCGCTTCGCAGCAGGCGTTGTAGTAGGGTTCCACGGCCTGCTCGCGCCCCTGCGGGAACAGCCTGGCGTATGCCTCGGTATAGAGCTCTATGCGGTCGCTCCCGGCTTCGGCCGCGCCGCGCACCATCTCCGGGTCGGGGTCCACGAAAATCGAGCTGCGTATGCCTTCGCTGCGCAGGATGCGGCAGATCTCCTTGAGGAAGGCCGCGTTGGCTATGGTTTCCCAGCCGGCGTTGGAGGTTATGGCGTCGTGCGCATCCGGCACCAGCGTCACCTGGGCGGGGTGCACCTTGCACACCAGTTCCATGAACTTGTCTATAGGGTTGCCTTCAATGTTGAACTCCACGTCCAGCAGCGGCTTGATCTGATACACGTCGCTGTAGCGTATGTGGCGCTCGTCCGGCCGAGGGTGCACCGTGATGCCCTGCGCGCCGAAGCGCACGCAGTCGGTGGCAGCCTTTTCCACGTCCGGCATATTGCCCCCCCGCGAATTGCGCAGGGTTGCAATCTTGTTTATGTTTACACTTAACTTTGTCATTGCTTTATGGAAATACAAATGTAAATATTTTTGGTGAATACCTGTATAAAATGCTAATTTTGGGGGTTAAAATTGAAGTTGATGACTATAGCCATTTACGGACGCAATATAGACAAGGACGATGCCAAGGTCTGGCTTCTGCTGGGGCGGCTCGCGGCCGGCGGTGCCAAGACTTATTTTTATAAGGACGAGATACTGCCCGGCACCGACCTCGTGCTGGCTCTGGGTGGCGACGGCACCTTCCTGCGCGCCATCAATATGCTGCGCGGCAGGGATATACCTATCGCCGGCATCAACTTCGGGCGCCTTGGATTCCTGACCTCCGCCAAGGTGGAGGACGGCGAAAACCTCTGGATAGAAGATCTGCTGAGCGGCAATTACAGCCTGCAGAAGCGCCTGCTGCTCAAGGTGGATTCCGCATCCGTCCCGCACGGGGTGTATCCTTATGCGCTCAATGAGTTTTCGATCCAGCGGCAGACTCCGGCGATGCTGCGCATCCAGGTGAGCATAGACGGCGCGCCCCTGCCGTCTTACTGGGCCGACGGGGTAGTGGTGTCCACGCCCACCGGCAGTACCGCATATTCGCTGAGCGTGGGCGGGCCGGTCGTAACACCCGACGCCGACGTTTTCATCATAGCGCCCATCGCTCCCCACAACCTGAACATCAGGCCGATAGTGGCTCCCGCATCGTCCCGCCTGGAGATAAGTTTCTCGGGCAAGGCCCTGCAGAAAGGGGGCGTGACTCTGGACAATACCGCCTTTGAAGCGCCTTCAGGCAGCAGTTTTGTGGTGGGTCGCGCAGAATACAGCGCCAATTGCATCACCTTCTCCAAAGGGGGCTTCATCGACGCGCTCAGGGACAAGCTTCTCTGGGGAGAGGACAAACGAAACGCTTTTTAGACTATGCAGCCAAAACACATAAGCATAATAATGGACGGTAACGGCCGCTGGGCCACGGCCAAGGGCCTTTCCCGCAGCGAAGGGCACGCCGCCGGCGCCGAGAGCGTGCGCGCCTGCATGAAAGCCGCCGTAAAGGCCGGTATCCAGTACCTGAGTCTCTACACTTTTTCTCAGGAGAACTGGAACCGCCCGGAAAAAGAGGTCGCGGCGATAATGGACCTGATGTCCTACAACATCCGCAAGGAACTGCCAGAGTTTCATGAGAATGAAGTGGCTCTGAAGGTTATCGGGGATATGGACAGGCTCACGCCCCGCCTCCGCGCAGAGATCGAGGCTGCCGAAGCCGAAACAGCTCAGTATAAAGACCATACGCTGATACTGATGTTCAGCTACAGCGGCAAGTGGGACATAGAGCAGGCCGCCGAGCGCTTTGCAAAAGACTATGGTACGCCGTCGCAGAAGCCGTTTGAGAGCTATCTGGCAACGGCCGGCATCCCTGACCCGGACCTTTTGATTCGCACCGGCGGAGAGCAGCGCATAAGCAACTATATGCTCTGGCAGTGCGCCTATACCGAATTTTATTTTACCGACAAACTTTGGCCTGATTTTAGAGAAGATGACTTCGATGCGGCCCTGGAGAGTTTCAAGGGGCGGGAGAGAAGATTTGGAAAAGTGAACAGATGAGAAGAAGATTAGCAATATTATTCCTGTTGTTGCTCTCTGCAACGGCCCTGCGTGCCCAAAGTGACGATGCAGGAGTTGTGGTGGATTATTCCAAGCCGCAGACCTACGTGATAGGCGGCGTCAAGGTCACGGGCAACCAGTATCTCGATGCCGGCCGTATCATCTCGCTTGCTGGATTTCAGGTGGGTAAGGACATCACCATCCCCAGCGAAGATGTTGCGCTCAAGCTCAACTCCGTCCTCAAGCAGAAGACTTTCCGCGATGTGGGCTTCTATATAGATTCCCTGTCCGTGGCCCGCGACACAGTCTGGCTCAGGATAGACGTGAAAGAGCGGCCCCGCGTGTCCTACTGGGGTTTCCACGGCGTCAAGAAGGGCGAGCAGGACGACCTCAAGGAGAAGCTCAGCCTCAAGAGGGGCGGCGAACTGTCGGAATATGTCATTTCCTCCTCCACCGGAGTCATCAAAAACTATTTCAAGGACAAAGGTTTCAACAATGCCAAGGTCAATGTGCTCACCGTGGACGACAGCCTGGTGAACAACGCCGTGCGCGTGACCTTCGACGTGGACCGCGGCAAGAAGGTCAAGGTCCGCACCATCACCTACGAGGGTGTGGAGGGCATAGACAAGCACAAGCTGGACAAGTCCATGAAGAAGACCAAGGACCGCTCCTGGTACAACTTCTTCAACAGCAAAAAGTTCAACGAACAGGAGTATCCCAACGACAAGGCGTCCCTGATCGAGGCCTTCAACGAGCGCGGCTACCGCGACGCCAAGATCGTGAAGGACTCCATCTATACCATAGAAGACGGCCGCCTGGGCATCAATTTCAAGATCGACCAGGGGCATAAGTACTATTTCCGCAATATCACCTGGACGGGTAATTCCGTGTATCCGGCCGAGGTGCTCAACGACGTCATCAAAATCCAGAAGGGCGACGTCTATGACATCGTGACCCTCAACCAGCGCCTGCAGGGCGGCAAGGAGGGTGAGCAGTCGGTGGCATCGCTTTACAGGGACTACGGCTACCTGTTCTTCAACGTCACTCCGGTAGAAACCACCATCGTGGGCGATTCCGTGGATGTGGAGATACGCATGGTAGAGGGCAAGCAGGCCACCTTCAACAACGTGATAATCAGCGGTAACAATATCACCAACGAGCGGGTTATCCGCCGCGCCGTATATACCAGGCCCGGCTTCCTTTATTCCCAGTCCGACTTCGAGCGTTCCATCCGCGAGCTGGGCACCATGAGCAACTTTGACGCAGAGAAAATAGTGGAGCAGGGGACAGGCTGGAACCTTATCCCCGATCCCATGAACAATACGGTCGATATCTCCTATAATGTCGAGGAAAAATCGAACAGCCAGCTGGAGCTCTCCGGCGGCTGGGGCGCGCACACCTTCGTGGGCACCATCGGTATCAACTTCAGCAACTTCTCGACCCGCAATTTCTTCCGCAAGGAGGCCTGGCGTCCCGTGCCGCTGGGCGACAATCAGACCCTGGCCTTCCGCTATCAGACCAACGGTACTTACTATCAGGCCCTTTCCGCTAGTTTTGTGGAGCCTTGGCTCTTTGGCAAGAAGCCTACTTCGCTGAGCGTTTCGGCCTACTTCACCCGCCAGACCAACTCCTATCTGTCTTACTACTCGCGCTACAACATGGGCCTCGACTACTACATGCCCAATATGCTGCGCAGCGACAAGTGGATGGAAGTCGGCGGTTTCAGCATAGGCCTGGGCAACCGTCTCAAGTGGCCCGACAACTATTTCACGCTGTATAACTCCATCGGCTGGCAGTTCTACAACCTGCACGACTGGTACCGCTACTATGTGTTCACCGACGGCCGCTACAACAACATCAACTACACGCTGTCGCTGTCCCGCCAGTCCATAGACCAGCAGATATATCCCCGAAGGGGCTCCGATCTGGTGTTCAGCCTGCAGCTGACCCCGCCTTATTCGCTCTTCCGCAGCAAGGATATAGACTACAGCCAGCTCAGCGACCAGGACCATTACCGCTGGCTGGAATACAACAAGTGGACCTTCTCTGGCCGCAACTATGTGACCATCTGGCAGAATCTGGTGTTGATGACGGCCGCCCACTTCGGCTATCTGGGCTACTACAACCGCAAGTGGGGCTATTCGCCATTCGAGGGCTTCCTGGTCGGCGGCGACGGAATGTCGGGCTACAACACCTACGGCAACGACATCATCGCCCTGCGCGGCTATGAGGATTATTCCCTGACGCCCTATCTCAACGGCGCCTATGCCGGCCACGTGTACGACAAGTTCACCGTGGAGCTGCGCTACCCCGTGATACTCAAGCCGCAGTCCACCATATTTGCGCTGGCCTTCCTCGAGGGCGGTAACTGCTGGAGCGACATCCAGAACTTCAACCCCTTCCAGATCAAGCGCAGCGCCGGCGTCGGCGTGAGGGTATTCCTGTCGGTAGTCGGCATGCTGGGCGTCGACTGGGGCTACGGCTTCGACGCGGGTCCCAACGAGGACAAGAGTCAATTCCACTTTACTATAGGACAACAATTCTAAAATCTATAATGATATGAAAAAGGTATTTCTTATTCTGGCAGTTTGCTTTATGTCATTTGCCACGGCCAATGCCCAGAGTGTTGGCTATGTTGACACCGAAAAAATTCTGAGCTGCATACAAGAATATCTTGATGCACAGAAGGAACTCAATTCTCTCGCCGAGAAATATAAAGCCGATATCCAAAAGGATGTCGATGCAATCGACGCCCTCTATCGCGACTATATGGCCAAGAAGTCTTCTCTGAGCACTGCAAGCCAGCAGGCCAAGGAGAATGAAATCATTGCCAAGGAAAAGGCCGTGAAAGAGAAAGAAGAAAGCTATTTCGGCGAAGAAGGCGTACTTACCAAGCGCTCCGAGAAGCTCATTTCCCCCATCCAGGAGGTAGTGGAAGAGGCTATCCAGAAGGTTGCGGCATCCCGCGGCTGCTCTATGGTGCTCGATTTGACTGTCACCACCGGCATCGTTTACAAGGATCCCAAGTATGACCTTACAAATGCTGTAATTGACTATTTAAGATAACTTTATAATTATGAAAAAAATTGCACTTATCGTTTTTGCGACACTCTTTGCCTTCACATTGTCCGCCCAGAATTCCAAATTCGGCTACATCAATGTCACCGAACTGGTTATGCTCACCGCAGATGCTGACTCGGCAAGGGTGAGACTTCAGGCATATCAGAAAGAGCTTGAAGAGGAAATGGAGTCTATGCAGACAGAGTTGAACAATAAGTATAATACATATCAGCAGAAGCAGGCAACCTGGACAGCCGCCATCCGTGAGTCCAAAGAGAGGGAACTCAACGAACTCAGCCAGCGCATCCAGCAGTTCCAGCAGACCGCAGGTGCAGACCTTCAGCAGCTCCAGCAGAATCTCTTCAACCCTATAGTGGAGAAAGCCGAAGGCGCAGTTGCCAAGATAGCCAAGGAAAAAGGCCTCTCTTTCGTCTTCAGGATGGATTCCAATCCTCTGGTTTATTACAACGAGAACCAGGGCGTGGATCTGCTTCCGCTTGTAAAAGCAGCTATGGGCGTGCCCGCAGAGAAAGTGGCGCCCACACAGATTCAGTAACCCTCAGGGGCTTATCAGACTAATTATACCGGTGAGGGGAATCGCTAAAGCTGATTGCCCTCACTTGCTGTAAAGATATCAACCAAATACTATGAATCACAAAGTCATTGACACAAAAGACGTTGTCATCCGTTTCTGCGGCGACAGCGGCGATGGCATGCAGCTTACAGGCACCCTGTTTGCCGATGCATCGGCGCTCTATGGCAACGAAATCTCTACCTTCCCCGACTATCCGGCAGAGATACGTGCCCCTCAGGGCACAGTTTCCGGCGTTTCCGGTTTCCAGGTGCATTTCGGCAGCGAAGGGGTCAACACTCCCGGCGATTTCTGCGACGTGCTGGTAGCAATGAATCCGGCCGCGCTCAAAGCCAACGCCAAGTGGGCAAAGCCCACGGCAACCATCATTGTGGACGTGGATTCGTTCAACGAGGCGGGCCTCAAAAAGGCCGGCTTTGCAACTGACGACCCCGCAACAGAACTCCACATAGAAGACCGCAACATTATCTGGGCGCCCATCACTTCTCTCACCAAGGAGAGCCTGGCCGACAGCGGGCTCGATGTCAAGTCGATCCTGCGCTCCAAGAACATGTTCACCCTGGGCATGTGCTTCTATATGTTCAACCGCCCTCTGGATTATACCTATGCCTATCTGGAGAAGAAGTTCGGCAAGAAGAAACCCCAGCTGGTGGAGCCCAACAAGAAGGTGCTTTTCGACGGATATAACTATGCGGCCAATATCCAGGCCATAGCCAATACCTATACAGTTGCCTCTGCAGACCTGCCCAAGGGCACATATCGCAATATCAACGGCAACCAGGCCACTGCCTGGGGCTTGATTGCGGCTGCCGAGAAGGCCGGCCTGCCGCTGTTCTGCGGCTCTTATCCCATAACCCCGGCGACGGCTATTCTGGAGGAGCTGGCGCTTCACAAGAACCTCAATGTGAAGACCATGCAGGCAGAAGACGAGATTGCCGGCATTTGCACCGCCATCGGCGCCGCCTACGGCGGTTCCCTGGCAGTGACCACCACTTCCGGCCCCGGACTGAGCCTCAAGAGCGAGGCCATGGGCCTGGCGATGATTACAGAACTACCGCTGGTGATCGTGGACGTGCAGCGCAGCGGCCCCTCCACAGGTATCCCCACCAAGACAGAGCAGACCGACCTGGCGCAGGCCCTCTACGGCCGTAACGGCGAGTGCCCCATCTGCATTGTGGCGGCGCACTCTCCCTCCAACTGCTTTGACGCGGCGTTCAATGCCGCAAAACTGGCACTGGAGCACATGATGCCCGTGATTCTTCTCACCGAGGGCTTCCTGGGCAACGGCAGCGAGCCCTGGCGAATCCCTTCTATGAAAGATTATCCCGCCATCAAGCCGCCGATTATCGACAGCTGCGAGGGTGCATTCAAGCCTTTCGAGCGCGACCCCAAGACCTTTGTCCGCAGCTGGGCAATTCCCGGCAAGGCCGGTCTCGAGCATCGCGTGGGCGGCCTGGAGAAGAATCCTGCGGGAACCATCTCTTCCGACCCCGAAAACCACGCCTACATGGTGGCTCAGCGCGCCGCCAAGGTGGCTGCCGTGGCCGACTCCATCCCCGAACTCAAGGTGGAGGGCGCTCCTTCAGGCGACCTTCTGCTGGTGGGCTGGGGCGGTACTTTCGGCCATCTCTACACCGCTGCAAAACAACTGCAGGCCCAGGGCAAGAAGGTTTCCCTGGCGCATTTCGACTATATCAACCCGCTGCCGAAAAATACCGCAGAGGTGTTTGCCGGTTTCAGGCAGATAATGGTGTGCGAGCTCAACAGTGGCCAGTTTGCCGACTATCTCAGGGCCCGCCTGCCGCAGTTTGAATACAAGCAGTACAACAAGGTTCAGGGTCAGCCGTTCATCGTCAAGGAGATTGTGGACGCTGCCGGCGAAATACTTTAAGGAGGATACGACTATGAAATATACAGCTCAAGATTTCAAGAGTAATCAGGAAGTTCGCTGGTGCCCCGGCTGCGGCGACCACGCCGTTCTGGCAGCATTGCAGCGTGCGCTGCCCGCAGTGAGCGAGGCCCTCGACCTGGCCAAGGAAAAGTTTGTGGTAGTGTCCGGCATCGGCTGCTCCAGTCGCCTGCCGTACTATATGGACACCTTCGGTTTCCACGGAATCCACGGCCGCGCCACGGCGCTCTCCACCGGTCTTAAGGTGGCACGTCCCGAACTCAGTGTCTGGCAGGCCTGCGGCGACGGCGATGCCCTGGCCATCGGCGGTAACCACTTCATACACGCCATCCGGCGCAATGTGGATCTGAATATCATCCTGTTCAACAACCAGATATACGGTCTCACCAAGGGGCAGTACAGCCCGACTTCCAAGTTCGGGGCCATCACCAAGACTTCGCCCTACGGCACGGTAGAGAATCCGTTCACGCCCGGCCAGCTGGTAATCGGCGCCCGCGGTACCTTCTTTGCCCGCGGCCTGGATGTGGATATCAAGACCAACCAGGAGATATTCCTGGCAGCGGCCCTGCACAAGGGCGCATCCGTGTGCGAGATGCTGGTGAACTGCATGATTTTCAACGACGGCGCCCACGCGGCCATCTCTGCGAAAGAGGTGCGCGCCGATAAGACCATCACCCTGCGCCACGGCGAGAAAATGATTTTCGGTGCCAATAACGACAAGGGTATTGTTCTTGAAAATGGCGTCCTGAAGGCCGTGACCATAGGCCAGGACGGCTACACGCTGGACGATGTACTGGTGCACGACGCTCACCGCCGCGACAGCTTCATCCACTCGATGCTCATCGACATGAAGGACGACCTGCCGGTAGCGCTGGGCGTTATCCGCGACGTGGAAGATACGACCTACGATGCCAACGTGCAAAAACAGCTGGAAGAGGTTTCTGCCGCCGCAAAGGTTCACTCGGTAGATGAACTCCTGCACAGCGGCTCCACCTGGGAGGTGAAGTAGGCTGTTTGCTTTAGCGGGGCGGGGCCTAAAGTCAGGCCCCGCCCCGCTTGATTTTTCCGGCAATGAACCATTTGGGGGAGGTGATATCATTGGTGGTGGCCGCATCCTGGACCGTCACCGCGCTCTTTGCCGACAAGGCGAGCCACCGTATCGGCTCGATGTCGGCCAATGTGCTGCGGCTCACCCTTGCGATATTCTTCCTGGCAATAATGTTATGGATATCCATTGGCCACCCTTACCCGGCTTATGCCAGCGCTAAGGCGTGGCTGTATCTTGGGCTCTCTGCCATTGTAGGGTATGTGTTCGGCGACTGGTGCCTTTTCAACTGTTATCTGAGCATAGGCGCTCGCTTCGGGCAGCTGCTGATGACCCTGGCGCCCCCGTTCTCGGCAATAGCCGCGTGGGCGATTCTGGGCGAGAGCCTCAGTTGGAAATCTGCGGTCGCAATGCTGGTGACCCTGGCCGGCATCGCAATATCCATCCTCGGCCGCAACGGCTCCCGTCATGTCTGTCTGACACTCCCCGCCAAAGGGGTTCTCCTGGGTATAGGCGCCGGGCTGGGGCAGGGTGTGGGGCTGGTGCTCAGCAAAGTAGGGATGCAGCATTATTCCGATGCCGTGCCCGTCGCGGCGCCCGCGATGATGGCTACCATGCTGCCCTTCGCCTCCACAATGATACGCGCCATCGTGGGCAGCCTGGGCTTCCTGCTGCTGATGGCCCTGCAGCGGGATTTCCCCCGCCTCAAAGCGGCGGCGCGCGACCGCAAAGCCATGGGCTATGTGCTGATTATGACCCTCTTCGGGCCTGTGCTGGGAGTGTCCCTGTCCCTGATGGCCGTGCAATATACCGGCGCCGGCATCGCCTCCACGCTGATGGCCCTCACCCCAGTGCTGATACTGATACCCTACGCCTTCATATACAAGCAGCGCATCCGGTCCCGGGAGGTCCTCGGCGTAGCCGTCAGCATGGCCGGCGTCGCCCTCTTCTTTATGTTGTAGCGGCACCCGTTGCTGCTCCGGGCCCAGCCCCTTGCTGTCATCCCGAGCGTTTCCCCTTTGTCATCCCGAGCGCATCCCTCTTCATCCCGAGTGTTGACGGTGATTCCATTAAAGATGCCGGCTCCTTCGGGAACTACTGGACCGCTAACCTGAGCGAGTATATGTCCTACCGCGCAAACGAAGCAAAGATATCTGGAGATAACTCGCGGAGCCTGGACTCAATGATATCGATGAAGAGGGGCGCGACCCCATTCGCGGAAGCCCGGGACCTAAAGTCCTTGAGTGCGTCCTTGACCTTATTGATGTACTTCGTGGGGTTTTTGATGTCGTTCTGGGCGGCGAAGGCCAGCAGGTCTGCAGTGGTTATATCTTCGAACTTTCCCCGCACTGAGAATTCGTGACGCCTCTCACTAGTTGCGGCCGTTTTCAAAATGAAGCATAGGTCGTAAGCCGGAGAAAGGTGCCATGAACCATCCTTTCCCATGATGAAGGAGAAGTTCTTGGCGTGATCGTCCGTATTGTTGGAGAGGACATTGAATACCATCCGCAAGTATAGCTCATTCAATTCGTTCTGTGGGATGGAGAGCAGCCTGCAGGTGGAGAAGAGGTCCTCGTAGCAATACGCTTCGGGGTTGATCGCGGCGAGGCTCTGGGTGAAAACCTTCTCCCCGCTGCGGCGGTCAAACCGTTCGGTCAGGAAATGACGGATGCCTTCTACCTCGATCAGGCGGGAGGGCATCATCGTGATCCCGGCCCGGGTGGCAAGGTCGTACCAAGTTTTCTCAATCTCCGAGAGACAGAACTCAGGGGTATTGAACTTGAGTATGTAATACTTCCTGTCGCCTCTTGAAGAGGTTTGTCCGGAGAAGATGTTGCCGGCTTTGTCCATTGAAATGATGGCCTTCTTGAACCGCCCTCCGGCGGATGTTCCGACGGCCATCAAGGCTTTCTGAGTAAGTGTCTCTTCCGGGGAAATGATTGCTTGCTCGCGGTCCTGTTCGATTTTCTTCGCCAAGTCGTACAGCTTCGGGATCATCAACTTCTCGTTCGGGCTGAAAGCATCTTCGCTGCAAGGGACGAATTCGAGCGCCCCCATAGCGCGGCTGCCTACGAAGGACAGCTTCGCCAGAGGGGTCTTGTCTTTATCGTGATAGTGATGCTGCGCAAACCACTGGTCGAATAGAGTGTTACCCCAATCGTCTGGGAGAGAATCCGCAATAAACGGTGGTAATTTCTGATACTTCGCGGAATCCGTGTTGCCATAGATGGCGAAACGGGCTGCAGGACTCTTCGATGAGGCGGTCAGCGGAGCAATGTCGAGCCCCGACGAAAGGTATTCGGGAGAAAAGAAAAAATAAGAATTTCCCTTCGCCGGGTTCCAGCAGAGCTGTCCAATCTCCTGGCCCCAGAGTATGACACTCAAGCGGCCTCTGTCTATATTTCTAGCCATTGTTCTTCCTCCTTACTCTTTGTTGCGAGTGCTCCGCTGCCGTCAGATATGGATTCGCAGGCTGCTCCGGAATCAGGTCGTCGAACCGTTCCAGCAGGCCGACCGGCCGGAGCAGGGCCATCAGGTTGGTGACGTTCATATTCGTGATCGT